>NZ_MNQN01000035.1:0-15411 GCF_001915455.1 Bacteroides sp. 43_46
GCATCTGTATCACAAACTGCAGCAGTCCCGTCCGACCATGTAAAAGGTACCAAATGAGTCGGGAAAAGTATGATATGTTTAAAAATCTGGTCAGAAGAATTTCCGGGGTTATTTTGAGTTCTGTATTGTCCACTCATATCAACGGAAAGTTTGGTCGTCGGAGTAATATCCATATCTACATTGGAGCGCAAATTATAACGTTCCAATCCGATATTGGCATTGTAGTCATCCAATGGATTCGATTTAAACATACCATTTTCCTTATAATAAGCTCCTGATACAAAGAACTTAGTTTTTTCCGAACCTCCTCGCAGATTCACTGTATAACGTTGATTCTGCGTGTTATTAGATAATAAGTCGGTCCAAATAGAATTCGGGTATAAATCCGGATCAACTCCATCCCGATACCTTGCCAACGCTTCTGCACTGTATGGAGCGCTATTTTGCACATAATTATCCCAATTAGGATTACCCGCATCATTCCAAGACGCTTCATTCCACATTGATAAATAATCCCAAGAGTTCATCAACTCCGGCATACGGGTAGGAGTAGCAATACTATATTGTGCGTTGAAGCTGATAATAGTTTTTTGTGCACGCCCACGTTTTGTTGTAATCAAAACTACACCATTAGCACCTTCAGAACCATATACAGCAGTAGCAGCAGCATCTTTCAAGACAGTAAATGTCTCAATTTCATCTGTGTCAAGATCATTCATGCTACGAGGAACACCATCCACCAACACCAATGGACTCGTACCACCTGCGTATGAACTTTGACCACGAATCCAAAAATCGGCATCATCATTTCCCGGTTCTCCAGAACGTTGAATGGCAATCACACCAGCAACCTGACCAGCAATCGTATTTGATAAACTACGCGTTGGTATAGCAATCTCTGCAGGTTTCATTGTATTCACAGAAGATACTACACTTTCTTTCTTTTGTGAACCGTAACCAATAACAACAACGTCATCCAGATTTACATTCGATTCCGCCATAGCAATGTTGATAACACTTTTATCCTTTACTTTCTGTTCAACACTATTATAACCAATATAGCGGAATTCCAAAACTTCACCTTCTCTTGCTTTAATAGTGTATTTACCATCCATATCGGTTAATACACCGTTAATAGTGCCTTTCACTATTACTGTGGCACCAATAATAGGCTCCCCTGCTCCATCGGAAACGGTACCAGTGACAGTTTTGGTCGCTCCTTTCTTAGAACTCAACGTTTCTTTAGAAGAAAGCGACAATACTATTTGTTTATTCTGAAATTTGAACGTAATATTAGTCGGTTCAAACATTTTACGAAGCGCCAGACGCACTTCTTCATTCTTGCAGTTCAGACTTACCAATTGTTCTGCATTTATTTCAGTCGCATCATAAGAGAACAAATACCCCGAAGCCTTCTCTACTCTTGCCATAGCTTCTTTTAAAGGTATTTTACTAAACGAAATGCTAATCTTCTCTGTACCGCTCTGAGCGAATATTCCTATAGAAAAGAGGCATACGATAATTAATAAATAAAATTTCTTGTATTCCATAAGTAATTTAGATGTTTTTTATTCCATAACATTTTTAATTCTAAGTGTTTTTCGAATTGATGTAAGATCATAGTTTCACATAGGCTTTCATATTTAAAGATTCAACAATATTGTTTTATATATTCTAAACAAGCAATTACCAACCAGCATGTTCGTTCTTATTCTCACGCGAGTCAGCATTGCGTTTCTTTTCTCCTGTATAATTCCATTCAATTTCGTCCGTGTATTCTTTTCCGTTATGTGTTGCAACGGTTCTTATTACATTTTTACCTTGTTCCAGTGTTACATTATCAAAAACATAATGTACATCAGTATATCCCTTGCGAATACCAGTCAATTCTTTACCATTAAGATATACTATAGGAGTACCAATATTAGAATAAACTGTCACAGAGGTCTGTTTCCGCTCACGATCCGCATTTCGGCGCTGCGTCAAATACAATACAGGCTCCTTGCTCCAGTTGGCTTTATACCAATAATAAGAATCCTTCTTGATTTTCCGGTCAAAAGTCATCAAGCCTTTCAAGTTACGAGCAGGTACACCACCCCGACTCCACATCGGCACAGCAAAATCAAACATATTCCATAGATAAGAAGCAATGATATAAGGATGTTTCGAAATAACACTCCATTGATATTCATGCGTTTTAGTCTGGAATGTTTCCGGATAAAAAGGTTTTCCCCAATTCAATGCATCACCGAGATATTCAGTCTGATGTTCCAAATTGGCATCCGCACCATATTCTGTCAACATCAGCTTTTGCCACGGGTACTTTTCTTCCAATCCTTTCACCCATGGTTCAATATCTTGTAGCTTCTTCTCATACCATCCGAAATAGCGGTTCATCCCCTGAATATCTGTATTCTGATTCACTGCATGTTCAGCATGTCCGAAACCATTGACAGCTACAGTATAACGATCCGGGTCCTCTGTCTTGGCAAGATTATGAAGTGCTTGCGTCAGCCCGGCTGTATATTCGTGAGGTTGATATACCCCATTATGCAACCCCCAAACATAGATAGAAGGGTGATTAAAACTCTGACGAATCAACTCACGAAGCTGAGACTGCGCGTTTTCCGCTTCGTAGCCTGTCACACGATTCACAAAAGGGATTTCAGCCCAAATGACCAATCCCAAAGAATCACAACGAGAATAGAGATAATCTGATTGTTGATAATGGGCAAAACGGACAGTTGTGGCTCCTACGTCCATTATCTGTGCTAAATCAAAATCATGTTCTTTATTAGTCAAAGCACTTCCTAATCCCCACCAATCCTGATGACGGGTTACACCATACATCGGATATTTCTCATCATTCAAATAAAATCCTTTACCGGCAACAACCTCAAACTTACGAACACCCAAAGGCTGGATAACTTCATCAATGACCCTTCCTTCTGCTACCAAACGTGAAACGACTTTATACAAATAAGGATCTTTACGTCCTTGCCAAAGATGAGGTTTGTTCAATTTAAAAGTTGAAAAATAAGTTTGCGTTCCTTGAGGAGTTAATTCCAAAGGAAGGCGATGTGAAGCAACTCTCTTTCCTTCTTGGGTATAGAGAGTATTTTCAAGTACTAAATTCGCAGGAGTAAGGCTGCCATTGTCTAATTTTACTTTTACAGTAATATCTGCAGAACGTTTCGAAACATTTTTCTGAGTAATATAAACACCTGGAGAAGCACAATCGGTAACTGTTATATTATTTTGCTCAGTAACAATTAGCCATACCGGGCGATAAATACCTCCATACACTCCGAAAAGGCTATGATTCACCGGAATAACATCCGGTCGTGCAGTATTATCAGCTTTTACCATGATTTCATTCTCAGCTCCAAATTTCAAAGCTGTTCCTATCTCAAAAGCAAAAGCACTATAACCTCCTTTATGGGTTCCTACAAGCTTACTGTTAACATATACCTCGGTGTTTGCGCCCACACCTTCAAATCGAAGAAACACACGCTTCCCTTTCAATTCTTCATTAAAGAATTGTTTTTTCTTGTAATAGCCAACTCCTTCATAAAAAGAAGCAGCCTTTACCTGCATATCTTTAGCATTCCATGTGTGAGGCAGATTTACAGTTTCCCATTTCCCCTCCCATTGAGCAACAACTTTTACTGGGTCTTCCGAAAAAGGACCGCGTTTGAATAACCAACCTTCATTGAAAGAGGTCACTTCCCGGGCAGTGAGAGAGAAAAACTGCCCGATCAATACTAACAAAACGAATGTAAATTTGAACTTCATATTACAATCCTCTTTTGATTTATGTTAAAGCATCCCGATAAATACCTTTTGTTCCTTTAGCTGCACGCACCTTAAGCTGAATAACATAAGGTTCACCCGGATTCTTCTTGGGAACAGATACATTATATTCGTTACGAGCTGTTTCAACAACTTTGATATCTTCGTTAGTATCTAATAAAGAAGCTTTTTCAACTGAAATTCCTTTCGGGGTTTTTACTATCAAACGTTCACTATATGGTTGATTGAATACCACCATATACACTTCACCATTTTTACCGCGTGTGTAATATCCCCAATCCTGCTTGTCGAATCCGGCATAATCACAGGCATAAACGGCCTTTCCATAACGACTCATCCATTTGCCGATAGCAGTCGCCAAAGCTTTTTCTTCCGGACGAAAATCTCCATCTGCTTGAGGACCAAAGTTTACAACCATATTTCCTCCCATAGAAACAGCATGTACAATACGATCAAGTACTTCAATCGGAGTTTTGACATAACTCAATGACCAGTCTTTATGATATCCCCATTGGTTTTCGGGTACAGTCATACAAGCCTCCCAATCCCATTGTGTAACCTTAAGGTCTTTTACTGGATCGGGTAAACGACGTTCGTAACCTGATTCATAATCTCCCATCAAACGACCATTACTATCGAAATGACGTTTTCCTTTATCATCGGCACGCAGACGGCTATTAATAGTAACCCCCGGAAGCATCTCCTTCAGCATTTGTTCCACATGAGCTGTCCACCAACCATTCTTCTTAATACTTGCATCCCATGTACCATCAAACCAGAAATCTTTCACTGTAGGATAACGTGTGGCCAGTTCTTTCAATTGATTGTCTGTAAACTCCAGAAAACGGCTGAACGCAATACTATCTTCTTCAGATTTTATACTGTAACGATAATCCGGATGGCTCCAATCCATCACTGAAAAATAGAAATGTACATCAATACCTTCATCGTTGTAGGCTTTTACCATTTCGCCCAACAAGTCTTTTTTATAAGGAGTATTCGCTACCGTATATTGAGTATATTTACTCGGCCACAAACAGAAACCTTCATGATGCTTCGTTGTTATCTTTACATACTTAGCTCCCATCTCTTTAGCCATTCTTGCCCACTTCTTTGCATCAAATTTGGTAGGATTCCATTGATCCATCAGTTTCAGCCATTCATCAGCAGGTACTTTTGCCCAACTCTTCAACCATTCAGCAGCCCCACCGTACATTTTTCCGTTCCATTCACCCCCAGGAATGGCATACAATCCCCAATGAATAAAGGCTCCCAAACGATTATCCCGGAATTTTTGCATTGCAGGATCCTGTCGCTTCCCCTCATTCGTTGCTCCATATTTTAAAGAGATTTCTTCTTTAATTCCCTGAGCGGAGGTTATCGAACCAATAGTAACTAATAGTAAGAATAATGTTATTAATTTGCTTTTCATGTGATAAGTTATATTATAATGAGTATAATTAGAAGTCTTTGATTGCTTGAAATCTTCTCATATTTCATCGGTCATAGCCGCCACATCTATTACCGTTTTTTTTATAATCAGCCATATTAATTTCTTCTCTTAATGCATTGGTCTGATTTTCAGTAATTATAAAAATTTTATTTCCATATTTTTTTGTGCCCTTCATACTTGTTTAATTAACTTTTTGATTTTATGTACTAAAACTAAATTAAAGCGATGTAAAAGTAGAGGAGAAACACAATACCTATAAATACAAATATTACAAAAAGTAGACGTATGAATCCACATGGAAAAAATGAACACCTAAAATGGAAGATTTGGTCATATTTTAGCCTTTTTCTCCAATTTAATAAGACCTCTTATGTACAATATTAGTGGATGTCATGTATAATTTGATAGTAGATGAAAAACACATTATTCTTTCTTCCTACTTCTTACAGTTTGCGGAGCGACCCCAAAAAATGCTTTGAAAGATTTACTGAAATAACGTGGAGAAGAAAACCCTAACCGTATAGAAATCTCCGAGATATTTAATTCCGGATGGTTCTTCAATAAAGACATTGCCTCATCCAACTTTATTTTTAGAATAAACTCATTCGGAGTCAATCCGGTCATTTGTTTGAATTGCATATATAGTTTACTACGTCCCACACAGAGTTCGGAAGCAAGAGCAGTAACATCAAAAGCAGGATTTTCAAAGTTCTCCTTAATAATATTCACACATTTCGCTAATAATTCCTTATCTCTTTCATTTATAGCTTCTGTCACCGGAGACTCCGTAATGGTCTTACCTGCATAATGTGCTATCAAACGTTTTTTATTTTTAATCAGATTATTACAACGAGCAATCAATACTTTTACATTAAATGGTTTCGTTACATAATCATCTGCACCAAACATTAACCCCTCCACAACATACTCAACAGAAGTCTGAGCCGTTAATAAAATCACAGAAATATGAGAAAGTTCCACATTGGTTTTAATCTTATAACATAATTCTTTACCAGACATTTCAGGCATCATCACATCACTTATAATCAAGTCCGGCTGAATTTGTCGTGCCATTTCCAGTCCTTCACGTCCATCATGTGCAATATATACCTTATATATCGGCAAAAACAAATCTTCCAGCATAGACAACAATTCTTCATTATCATCTACCAAAAGAATAATGGGTTTATCTTCTTCCTTAATATTCTCTTGTACTTTCGTTTTTTCTTCTTCCACATCCATTATTTGTTCAAAGGGAAGCATAGGAACCGCCTCGGAAATAATTACTGACTCTCTACTTTCTACAGTAGCCATTTCTTCATCACTAAAATGACGATTTCCCAAAGGAAGAGATAACGTGAATTTAGTACCTTTTCCCACAGTACTTTCTACATCAATCTTTCCATGATGCATATTCATTATTCCTTTAGCCAATGCCAATCCTATGCCCGTTCCTAATGTGAACGAAGAAGAATTATCTGTTTGATAAAATCTCTCAAAAATCTTTGAAATATGTTCTTCCGGAATGCCGACTCCTGTATCACATACCGACACAATCGCTTGAGAAGCAAGCATTCTTACCTCTACCCTTATACTTCCTTTATTGGGTGTGTATTTAAAAGCATTCGACAATAAATTAAAAATAACTTTCTGTAATTGTTTTGAATCAAACCAGACAGAAATTGTTTCTTCTACATTATCAAAACGATACGTAATCTCTTTTTTTTGTGCATACTCATAGAAACACATATAAATCTGTCGCGTAAATGTGACCAGATTCTGTTCTTCAACCTTAAGTTTCAAATAACCTTGTTCCTGTTTACGAAAATCAAGCAATTCTGATATCAGATTCCGCATATGCCATGCATTTTTATAAATGCGAAGGATACGGTTATAAATAGTTGTGCCCAAATCCATCTGCATCAATACCTCAATCTGTCCAAGAATGAGTGTTAATGGGGTACGGAATTCATGAGAGATATTCGTAAAGAAACGTAATTTTACCTGATTCAGTTCTTCAATCCTCTCTTTTTCCTTTCTTTCAAACTCCAAAGAGGACTTTAAAGCAGCCTGACGAGTTTTGAAACGAATAAATGCAATCATCACCCCTAGCAAACATAGAAGATAGAAAAAATAGGCCCAGACAGTGGCATAAAAAGGAGCAGAAACATGTATATTCAAATGAACTTCCTCATCCAGATTTTCTTTACCAGCTAATGGACGGGCTCTAAGTATATATTCACCAGGAGGTAAATTCGTATAAGTTATTGTTGTACCAGTGGTTTGAGTCCAAGCCTTATCAAATCCTTCTAAACGATACTCAAATAAACGGTTACGATCATTATTATAATTAAAGGATGCAAATTCAACAGTTATATTATCTTGTTTATAGCTTAAATAAATATCCGATGTCTTCGCCAGTATATCAGTCAAAATACCAGACTGGTCATTAGGACAAATTTCTTCATTGAAAATAAACAATTTATCAAAATTCAAAAGACTCTTGGAAGGTAAAGCATATAAAGATTGCTTCTGGAATAAAGCCAAGCCATTAGTACCGCTAATAAAAAGAGTTCCATTCTTATCTAGATACAAAGCAGATCCCTGACTATAAGTCTGATTAAACAGGTGATAGGTATTTTCAACTTCTCCTTTCTCTCTATTAAAAATAGAAAGTCCTTTTCCATGAAGAATAAATAAACGATGATCTTCAACAGATTCACAGATATAATAACAATAATCACTCGGCAGACATTGATTCGAAGTACTGTATGACTTAAATGATTGCTCCCCTTCTTGATATTCATATATACCCGATCCTATCGTACAAAAGAATACACTTCCTCTACTGTCCTCAAAAATATGGACAACTTTAAATCGTCCTATTGAAGAAGGATTATTAGTATCCATTGCATACTCAGTTATTTTTGATGAAGGCAAATCCACGCAAATAACACCTCCATTAACCGATGCCAACCACATACGTTGTCGACTATCAATCAGGAACGTTTCAAAAGCATATCTTTTATTCAATAGCTTCCGGACATTTACATCATTCGAGAGTGGTGAAAATTTCTCAGTCACCGGATCCATAAAAGCAACCCCTCCCTGTGTTAATAAAGCAAGCCCATCCTTATACTCTTGAATATCGTTCACTATCTCATGCGGTAATGATGTGGGATCACCTACTATATTATGAAGCGTATGTCCTTTATTCGATTTCAGATCCAACACAAATATTCCCCCAAGATGAGCACCAACATATAGCCGTTCATTTTCTTTTCGATAGAATATTGACTTGAGATTATTACTACCCACACTACTCGCATCACCTTTCCGATGTTGATACCGAGTAAATATCCCGGTATCTGCATTATAACAATTCAATCCTCCTCCCTCTGTACAAATCCACAATCTTCCACTACTATCCTCCGCCATCTTTCCAACGACAGGAAAACTCAAACAGTCTTCCTGCAACGGCTCTGCATAGTAAAAATGATTACTAGTCTTACTCGGATTAAAGACATTTACACCTCCATAATAAGTTCCTACCCAAATATTACCTTGCATATCTTTGTGGAGAGATAAAACGGAGTGGTGGCTCAAGGTGTTTGGAGAATCACCATAACGTGTATAATGCTCCCATTTATCAATTGTAGGATCATAACAATCAAGTCCGCGAAAAGTACCTACCCATATATGTTTGAAGTCATCTTCCAATACACATCGAATCTGATTATCCGACAATTCTCCTTTGTCTGAAGAATTTATATAACGTGTCATTTCCCTATTGGCGGAGATTTTATACAAACCGTTCCAGGTACCTACCCATATATTACCCGCACTATCTCCTGAAATACATTGGCTACCTCTGTCGAATGAAGCTAGTATCTTTTGTTGCTTTGGATTTTTGCGCGAAATAGCAACTAGATGATTGGTAGCAACCCATATAAAATCGTTATCGACATATATCATACCTTCCGCACCTACTCCTCCCTGTAATTTCGTGAAAAAAGTCAATTCTGAACTTTCAGCTGTATAATAATAGATACCAGATTTGCAACTAACCCACAACGTATCTTCTTTACAGAAAAGATCTCTTACATCATTCCGAAGTAAACAGGTAAACCGTTCTTTATAAAGTTCAAATTTTATCAAGTCATTACCCGAACGAATATATATTCTTCCTTTTTTATCTCCACACAGTTTATTGATCTCATTATTCGTCAGACCTTCATTTCCCTGCGAAGGACGGAATATTTTTACATCTTTACCATTATATCTGTTTAATCCCTCCGAAGTGCCTAACCATACTGCACCCAACTCATCTTGATAAATTGAAAATATACAAACCTGAGATAATCCGTCAGAAACTCCCAGATGTTTAAAGTAATGGTTTTTAGCCTCCACCATTATAATACACAAAAGGCCCAAGAGAAAGATAAAGCTTCTTTTCATGTAATATATAATTAGATTTCAAGTTACAAAAATACAAATAATACTTAATTATTACTTCAATACATAGCCTTTTTATATCATTTATTCGACTAAGTACTAAAAATGCACTTGACGATTCTTGCTAAAATGCACGTTTACAGTATTTTTCTTTATAGAATTTACGGACGTTTATCTCTAAAAAACATATCTTTGCCACGAACTAAAAGAAAAATTGGATGTTTAACTCATTTTCATTCCGTAAGGATTCCGTTCTGTAAATAATCTGTTAGTCTTCCTCTCACTACAGATTATCCCTTATGTTTTCTCTGACATAGTCATGTCAGAGTTATATTCTATTATCTGAATTTTAAAACAATTTGTATAGTCGAATGAGCCGGGCATCATTGCATGCATTCATTTGGCGTACACCTAAAACATTAAAAAACAATGAGTAACGATTTAAAATCAATCCACGATTTCGATTTCACAATGATATGTAATTACTTCAAGTTATTAGAACGCCAAGGTCCCGGAAGTCCCGAAGTCACACAAAAAGCCGTAAGTTTCATCAACGAACTGTCTGACGAAGCCAAAATCGCCGATATTGGTTGCGGTACAGGCGGACAGACAATGGTATTAGCTAACTATACAAAAGGACAGATTACAGGCATCGACCTTTTCCCCGATTTTATAGAGATCTTCAACAGAAATGCAGCAAATACCCATTGCGAAAACAGAGTAAAAGGCATTGTCGGCTCAATGGACAATCTGCCGTTTCAAAACGAAGAACTCGATCTTATCTGGTCCGAAGGCGCTATCTATAATATAGGATTCGAACGTGGCATGAACGAATGGAACAGATTCCTGAAAAAGGACGGATTCATCGCCGTAACAGAAGCCTCCTGGTTTACCCCGGAACGCCCTGCCGAAATAGAAGACTTCTGGCTCGCCAATTACCCGGAAATTGATACTATCCCGACAAAAATAGCACAAATGGAGAAAGCCGGCTATACACTGACAGCCCATTTCATTTTACCGGAGAACTGTTGGACAGAACATTTCTATGCTCCCCAGTTCCCGGCCCAGGAAGCTTTTTTGAAGGAATACTCGGGAAATGCCGCAGCCGCAGACCTCATTGCCGGGCAACGGCATGAGCAGAGTCTGTATGACAAGTATAAAGAATATTATGGTTATGTATTCTACATAGGACAAAAAAGATAATTGCCAGCTGCCGGAGAAGTTAGCAAAATAGGATAGTTCTCCGGCAATTATTATCCTTTACTTTGCAAAAAGATATGGAAACGAAAGAATTAAATAAGCAAGAATACCTGTTACGGATAAACAAAGTCACCGACTACATCCATAACAACATAGACCAGCCACTACCATTACAGAAAATGGCAGGCATCGCCTGTTTTTCACCTTTCCACTTCCATCGCGTATTTACTATTCTGACAGGAGAAACTCCCACAGATTATATCAAACGCACTCGGATTGAAAAAGCAGCACAATTATTAAAGAGGAACAAGGAACTTTCTGCCACTGAAATTGCCCGTCTATGCGGTTTTAGCAGCCTTTCACTATTAAGCCGCAACTTCAGACAATATTTCAATATGACCATTCGAGAGTTCCGTTCACATCAATAAAACTCTAAAAGACATGGAAAATAAGATTCTGATTTTTCGAACTTCTATCACCAGAAAATGCGACATCAAACGCATCGAGAAACTTCTGGCACAATATCCCCAAATCGACAAATGGAATGTAGACTTTGAGGATTGGGAAAAAATATTAAGAATCGAGTGCAGTGGCATCACCGCACTCGAAATTTCGGAAGTGCTCCGGAATAATCATATTTTTACCTCTGAACTGGAATAAAGACAGGAAAGGGTTTTAAACGCCCAACAACTGTTTCAACTCAGCCACTCCTTCAGAAGCTCCCTTCTGAATCACATGTACCGGACGAGAAGTATGTGTATCCACCGGCTTTGGGTCAATGAGATACACCGCTGCTTCCCGCGGTACATAATGAAGTAATCCCGCAGCAGGATACACGTTAAGCGAAGTGCCGATAATTACAAAAATGTCCGCTTTCTCCACATATTGAATAGCTGTCTCAATTTCGGGGACCGCCTCGCCGAACCAAACTATAAAAGGCCGCAACTGTGTTCCGTCTCCCGCCTTGTCTCCAAGTTTCACCTCGTATTCTTCAGGTTTTAATTCCTTTATATAATGGGGATTATAAGGATCACGACTGGAACATACTTTTGTCAGTTCACCATGCAGATGAATAATATGACTGCTTCCGGCTCTTTCGTGCAAATTATCAATGTTCTGCGTTATCACCGTTACTCTGAAATTCTTTTCCAGCTCCGCCAATAATTCATGCCCGCGATTCGGCGTCACATCCAACAACTGTTTCCGGCGTTCATTATAAAAGTTGATCACCAATGCAGGGTCGCGCTGATAGCCTTCCGGAGTAGCCACTTGCTCCACCGGATACCGGTCCCACAGACCGCCTGCATCACGAAACGTACTGATTCCACTCTCGGCACTCATACCAGCACCCGTCAATATTACCAGATTCTTCATAATCGTTCCTCCTTCTGTTCATTTTAAGATATACAAATGTAATCAGAATCATCGAATAAAAGAAAACTTTTGCACCTAATAATCTAGCTTCGAAAATGCGGGGATTTAAGTTGAAGTAGCCTAAAGACTAGCATCACATATACTATAATCTATACACAAATACTAGAATCAATGAGATTAAATCTCAGGAACAAAAGAATAAATAATCTAAAGAAAAGCAGTTAACTTTCACGGATATAAGAATTTTTAAATACCAAATGCTAAATGATTCAAATAAAACACGTACTTTTGCGATTCATAAATTTGCAATTGATTGAAAGCTAAAACCATGAAGGTGATACATTTCAATCGCCAACAAAAAACATTATATGGATAAATTTAGTTACGCTATTGGCCTTGGAATCGGTCAAAACTTATCAAGTATGGGAATTCAAGGTCTCGCAGTAGATGATTTTGCACAAGCAATCAGAGACGTACTGGAAGGTAATCAAACGGCTATCAGCCACAATGAAGCCCGCGAAATAGTAAACAAATACTTCGAAGAACTGGAAGCTAAAATGAGCGCTGTCGCCATTGAACAAGGAAAGGCTTTCCTCGAAGAAAACAAAAAAAGACCGGGTATTGTTACACTGCCCAGCGGATTGCAATACGAGGTTATCAATGAAGGTACAGGCAAAAAACCGAAAGCGACCGACCAAGTAAGATGCCACTACGAAGGCACGTTGGTAGACGGCACCCTGTTCGACAGTTCTATCCAGCGTGGCGAACCTGCCGTATTCGGCGTTAACCAGGTAATTCCAGGTTGGGTAGAAGCCCTGCAACTGATGTCGGAAGGTGCTAAATGGAAACTGTATATCCCATCGGACCTGGGCTATGGCGCAAGAGGTGCCGGAGAAATGATTCCTCCTCACAGCACACTCGTTTTTGAAGTAGAATTACTTGAAGTATTATAAATAAAAATTTCAAAGCAAAATGAAAAAAATTAGTATTTTTATGGCAATCGCCGCTGCTGCAAGCCTTGCTTCTTGTACAGCTCAAGCTCCTAAAGCAAATCTGAAATCAGACCTCGATTCACTGTCTTATTCTATCGGTATGGCTCAGACTCAAGGTCTGAAAGGCTATCTGACAGGTCGTTATGGCAGAATTCATCAAAGGTTTGAACGACGGCGTAAGCAAAACCAGCAAAAAAGACATTGCTTACATGGCAGGTATTCAAATCGGTCAGCAAATCAGCGGCGAGAACGGTATGATAAAAAACATCAATCAGGAACTGTTTGCCGGTGACTCTACTAAAACTATCAGCAAAGACAACTTCATGGCTGGTTTCATCGCAGGTACGCTGGAAAAAGGTGGCGTAATGTCTATGGAAGCTGCTCAGGCTTATACTCGTACAGCTATGGAAGCTATCAAAACAAAAGCTTTGGAAGAAAAATATGCTGACTACAAAGCTGAAAACGAAAAATTCCTTGCCGACAACAAAGCTAAAGAAGGTGTGAAAACAACTCCGAGCGGTCTGCAATATAAAGTTATCACTGAAGGTAAAGGTGAAATTCCTGCCGACACTTGCAAAGTGAAAGTAAACTACAAAGGTACTTTGATCGATGGTACTGAATTCGATAGCTCTTACAAACGTAACGAACCGGCTACTTTCCGTGCCAACCAAGTTATCAAAGGCTGGACAGAAGCATTGACCATGATGCCCGTAGGTTCTAAATGGGAACTTTATATCCCGCAGGATCTTGCTTATGGCGCAAGAGAATCAGGCGGCCAGATCAAACCGTTCTCTACTTTGATTTTCGAAGTTGAACTGTTGAGTATCGAGAAAGATAAGAAATAATTTTCTGTCTAAATAGAAAAAGGAAAGAGGTGCAAAGTGATTGCCCCTCTTTTTTTTGCTTTTTCCTATTTTTTTTCTCGGAAAAGAAGAATAATTAAAATAAATCTCTATATTTGCTTACTATTTGATAACAACTGGAAATTACAATTTATTATTATGGAAAGAATAGACAACCTCGACAGGCAAATACTAGAGATTATCTCACAGAATGCCCGCATCCCTTTCAAAGACGTAGCAGCCGAATGCGGAGTGTCACGCGCAGCTATTCATCAACGTGTGCAGAGATTGATTGACTTGGGTGTCATCGTAGGCTCAGGCTATCATGTAAATCCGAAATCATTGGGATACAGAACATGTACGTATGTCGGCATCAAACTGGAAAAAGGCTCTATGTACAAATCTGTAGTGGCCGAGTTGCAGAAGATTCCGGAAATCGTAGAATGTCACTTCACCACTGGCCCGTATACCATGCTGACCAAACTTTATGCATGTGACAATGAACACCTAATGGATTTGCTGAATAACAAAATGCAAGAGATACCAGGTGTAGTAGCTACCGAGACATTGATATCTCTGGAGCAAAGCATCAAAAAAGAAATTCCTATCCGAGTAGAAAAGTAAGCCCATGGAATTTCTAAGTGAATATCACCTTGCAGGGTTATTCATCGGAATTTGTACCTTTTTGATTATCGGCCTTTTTCACCCTGTTGTGGTAAAGGCCGAATATTATTGGGGCACAAAATGCTGGTGGATATTCCTGATACTCGGTATTGCCGGTGTAGTTGCCTCATTAAGCATCGAGAACGTCATCATAGCTTCTCTGCTAGGCGTATTTGCCTTCTCCTCTTTCTGGACAATCAAAGAGGTTTTCGAACAGGAAGAAAGAGTAAAAAAAGGCTGGTTCCCCAAGAACCCGAAACGCAAATATAAATTCTGAGAAGAAAAGTCACGTAGTTTTTTATTGAAAGAATTTGCATAATTCAATAGAAAATACTACTTTTGTCACCGCATCCGATAAAAGGATACATCGGACTTGTAGCTCAGTTGGTTAGAGCAACAGACTCATAATCTGGAGGTCCCTGGTTCAAGCCCAGGCTGGTCCACAAACTAAGAGGCTCATTCCTAAGGGAATAGAGCCTCTTTTAGTTTGTAAACCCACCAGATATAAGTCTGTTGCTTCGGTAATATTAGCCTTAATTTAGGTAGTTGTTGACCTATTGTTGACCCCAAATTAATAGGTTAAAATGCTAACAATTAAAGCAGAAGTCCAACAGGACAA
>NZ_MNQN01000036.1:0-13043 GCF_001915455.1 Bacteroides sp. 43_46
GAGGTCGGCTTCGTGTCCGTCTACGGTTACATAGCACTCTCCGTGCTCATAAGGATTCAATGTTCCCGGGTCGATGTTGATATACGGGTCAAACTTCTGAATGGTTACATTATAACCTCTTGCTTGTAGCAACTTACCGATGGAGGATGAGATGATACCTTTTCCTAATGAAGAGGCAACACCACCGGTGACGAAAATATACTTTGTTTCTCCCACAGCTATAACTGTTTTAATAATTGTTTACTTAGTCAAATTCTTACGAACTTAAAAAGCGCAAAATTATAAAAAAAAGAGGAAGATTGCAGACTTTCGCGGCTACAATTTTATTAAAAAATGCAATTTTGAAAGAATCCTATGATTTCTAAACAAAATAATGTAGCTTTGCATCCTAAACCATAGACAAATATGAAGAGAGTTATTATTTTATTTTCAGCTTTTACTCAGCTGTTATTCATGTTGCCGCTTTCTGCACAGGAGTCCGTTCAAGATTCCATAATTCCGGCCGATTCAGTACAGATTGCTCCTGTACAGGCTGTCAAGCCTTCCAAGAAGGTAACAAAGTCTTCAACAGTGGTGGCGAAAGCCAAGGTGGTGCGATCGGATACGCTTTCAACGGAGCTTCAGAAATATTTGATGCTGAAACTCAATATGTCGGGACCGACTCCTAAGTTGGATACAGTTTCCTATTTATATAATAAGTATATTGCTCAGTTGGATTATCTGAATGATCCTTCTGTGCCGGCACGTTATATTCCTTCCGACCCCGATTATTTTCGCCTGTTTACTCCATTGGCATATTATTATGCTCCGATGAAGCAATATTCTACAATAGACTGGAAGCCGATACAATTGGATACTACTCCGAATCTAACGGCAGAGCTTTTGCCTTATGATACGCTGGTATTTACTAAAACCAAACGAGCCAATATGCTGGTCAACAACGCATTAATGGATCTTTATCTGAAACGTCCGGAATTGGTTGTTACTACGGAAGACCGGATCATGAGCCGTGATGTTTTCCGTCGGGATGTGAAGCCGAAAATATCCCCGAAAGCAAACGTTATTCATTTGTTTCAGCGTGAGGAGATGAGTGATAATGTAGGGAAGGCCGATATTAAGATCAGCAAGCCTAACTGGTGGGTGACCGGTGGTAACGGATCGTTGCAGATCAGCCAGAACCACCTTTCGGACAACTGGTATAAGGGAGGAGAAAGTAACTTCTCCGGATTAGCTACTTTTCAGATATTTGCAAATTACAACGACAACGAGAAGATCTTGTTCGAGAATCAGCTTGAAGCTAAGTTGGGCATGACTTCCACTCCGTCGGATGAATACCATAAATACCTCTTTAATACCGACCAACTCCGCTTATATAATAAGTTAGGTTTAAGAGCACTTAAAAATTGGTATTATACGATTTCTTCAGAGTTCAAGACTCAGTTTTGCCATGGATACAAGGCCAATAGTGAAGATTTGGTTTCTGCTTTCATGTCTCCGGCAGATTTAGCAGTCAGTATCGGTATGGACTATAAACTGAACAAGAAGAAATTCAACCTTTCCGTGTTTATGGCTCCATTGACCTATAACTTGCGTTACATCGGTAATTCAGAAGTAGATGAAACTAAATTCGGCTTGGAAAAAGGCAAATGTTCAAAGAATGATTTCGGTTCTCAATTGCAATCGACATTCAATTGGAATATTATCACTGCCGTTACATTGGAATCCCGTCTCAACTATCTGACCAATTATCATTGGGCACGTGTGGAATGGGAAAATACTTTCAACTTTATTTTGAACCGTTATTTGTCCACAAAACTTTATGTGCATACTCGTTTTGACGATAGCTCCAAGCCGACTGAAGGCGACAGCTTCTTCCAGTTGAAAGAATTGCTAAGTTTCGGTATTAATTATAAGTGGTAGGTTGTATTCTTGAAAAAGCTAGTTAAAAAATAACGAAAGGCTGTTTAACTGTAAAAGTTATTCAGCTTTTTTATTTCTCTATTTGCTATATTGCTATCATTTTATTTAAATATAATTTATACGTAAGTAGTATAAGCTAAGTTTGTTTTTTTTAAGATATCGATATTGTATTGTTATGATAAGCGGCTTAACATTTAATAAAAGAAGCTAATTTTTTTTGTTATAAAGCATAATTTCTTATTGAATATAATATCATATATCCCATTTTTTATAACTTTGCATCGTCTAATACTTTTCTTGATAAGAGAAGTATCCCAATAACCTATCAAACAAACGATCAGTATAAACATATTAAAAAGAGAAAATACAGTTTCACTAACTGTATTTTTTTGTTACTGATAAAATTTATTTTTATTATGTCTGTTTGACTAGTTATTTAAGGTGAAATTACAATAATTATAAAGAACAAGAATACACACAAATAATGAAACGAGGGATTTTTCTTCTGATAATGACCACGATAAGTGTGGTTCATACAGTAAATGCGCAGGATGTAGCGTTAAAGACTAATATTCTATCTGATGCTTTTATGAATATAAATGCAGGCATCGAGGTAGGGCTTGCTCCGCGTTGGACGTTGGACGTTAGTGGAGGACTCAACGCATGGACTTTATCGCATAGTCGTCGGTGGAAACATTGGGCGGTGCAACCTGAAGCTCGTTATTGGTTCTGTGACCGGTTTGCAGGCCATTTTATCGGAATCCATGTTCATGGCGGGCAGTATAATTTAGGCGGTATTGATATTAATTTCAAATTGCTTGGTACTGATTTTTCTACTCTTAAAGACACTAGGTATCAAGGTTGGTTTCTAGGTGGAGGTATTGCTTACGGTTATACCTGGATATTAGGGCGGCACTGGAATTTCGAAACAGAGATAGGAGTCGGCTATTCTTATACCCGTTATGACCGATTTAAATGTGCCGGGTGTGGAAAGAAGATAGAGAAGAACAAACCACACAACTACTTTGGTCCCACTAAAGCAGCGGTGAATTTAGTCTATTTATTCTAAAAGAGTATGCTATGAAACGAACTTACCTAATTATAACAGCCTTATTTGGAACAAGTTGTATGCTGAATGCCCAACAAACAACCGGAGTGATAGCCGACAATCTGAAGATTGAACGAAACGGTGAATATATGGTAGTTGATATGAATATGAATCTATCACGTCTGGATGTGGAAAGCAATAGAGCCGTATTGCTCACTCCTCGTTTTATCAGTACAGTAGATACTTTGGAACTTCCTTCAGTAGGCGTTTATGGGCGTCAGCGTTATTATTATTATGTACGGAATGGTGAGAGTATGCTATCCGGCAAAGATGAAATGTCTTTTAAAGCACGTTCGAAACCTGAAAGTGTAGTATATCATGCAATAGTACCCTATTATAAATGGATGAATGGTGCCTCATTGGAGTTGTATCGCAGTGATTACGGTTGTTGTAATACACTATTAGCGGAATGGAACGATCCATTGGACTCATACGTTGAAGCGCTTCCTTTCAGTCCACAGTTACTTTATATTCATCCGCAGGCAGAAACTGTTAAGCATCGTTCACTTTCCGGTTCTGCTTTCATCGATTTTCCGGTTGATAAGACAGTGATATATCCTGAGTATCGGCGGAATACATACGAACTCGGTAAAATACAGGCCTCTATTGATTCAGTCCGTAATGACAAGGATGTAGTCATAACTTCCGTATGGCTCAAAGGTTACGCTTCTCCCGAAAGTCCATATTCTCATAATCGGGATCTGGCGATAGGTCGTACAGCTGCATTAAAGAATCATATCAAGCAACTATATCATTTTAATGACAGTGTGATTGTTACAGAGTATGAACCGGAAGATTGGAAAGGATTGCGTCAATATGTCGAAAAATCCAATCTTGTGCATCGTTCGGAGATACTGGGCATGATTGACAGTCGTTTAGACCCTGACGCGAAAGAAGCAAAAATTAAACGGACTTATCCTGAAGAATATCGTTTTCTATTGCAGAATTGTTATCCTGCATTGCGTCACACAGATTATCGTATTGACTATACTATTCGTAGTTTTAGTGACGTAGAAGAGATAAAACGTATCATGCAGACACAGCCTCAAAAACTCAGTCTCAATGAGTTTTATCTTGTGGCTCAGACTTACGAGCCAGGGAGCGTTGAGTTCAATGATGTGTTTGAAACAGCTGTAAGGATGTATCCTAACGATGAGATAGCCAATCTGAATGCGGCAAACTCAGCAATGCAGCGTAAAGACGTTGAAAATGCAAAGCGTTATCTCCAGAAAGGGGGAGATTCACCCGAGGCACTATATGCTCGTGGAGTTTATGCTTTTCTTGTTGAAGATTACACCGTTGCACGCAAGCAGTTGAATGAGGCGAAGAACAAAGGAGTGCAACAGGCTGAAATCATTTTGCTTGAGATAGATAAAATAGATAAATAATTTATTAATCCATTAATATATACTTATATGAAGTTATCAAATTTATTTTGGAACTTGTTAGGAATAATGGTTCTTAGTGCTTGTTCCAACAGTGACATGACTGAGAATGATCTCTCTGAAACTAATGTTGACGCTCGTTTTATGTCTGTCGATATTACGAATACTACTGGCTTTAGGACGCGAGCGGCAGGTGATCAGTCCGGAGATCTTTATGAAGAAGGGGAAAGTGTTGAAAATGATGTAGAATCGGTTCGTTTTTATTTTTTCAAGGAGAATGGTAGTCCTTGTCCAGTTAAAAGCGACGGTACGAATTACTATGACTGTAAAAAGGACGAAACTGAGTCTGCCGGACAGGATATGCCTAATATTGAGAAAAAGTTGAATGCGGTAATTGTTATCAATACCAGGGAGGGCGACAACTTAGACCAACTTAAATCTATGGTCGCTGTGATTAATCATGAGAAAATAGCACTGGGTACGGCTAGCATGGACCTTGCTACACTTCGAGGAAAGTTTGGTTCATATAGTTATGTAAAGGACTCAAAGTTCTTGATGACAAGTTCTGTGTTTGGTTCGGATAATTTCTGTTGTGAAGTGAACATACCGGCGAGTGCTCTCAAAAAGACTGAAGATGAAGCAAAAAAATCTCCGGTAAATGTGTATGTAGAGCGTGTTTTAGCTAAAGTACGGTTATATACCGATTGGAAGGATATGACTCTTAAAAATGATGTAACCTATGGCGATAATGATAAAAAATATACTGCCGTGAAATTAAAAAAGAGTAAGGACGGTTCCGAATTTATTCAAGTTGACAGTAAAGATGTATATGTAATCTTCACAGGTTGGGAAGTGACATCTACTGCTTCTCAGTCATACCTCTTTAAGAAAGTTAATTCCGCTTGGGCGTTCACACCGGTTTGGAGTTGGAATCATCCTGAATATCATCGTTCATATTGGGCAATGAATCCTGACGGTCTCACATTTGATTATTTACCGTATGATCAGATTGCAGGTAAAGTAGGTACTCAAGGCGCAAGCGACAACAGCTCTAAATCATATAATGGTACAAACTTATATTGTCAGGAAAATGCTGCAGATAAGTATGAGACCGGTAAGAAGAGTTCCTATAATCCGGCGACGGAGGTAAGTAACCGTACCCAAGCAATTATTGCTGCCGTATTAGTGACTATTGATGATAGTAACGTTGCTCATCCCATTGATCTGGCTAAGTGGGGTGGTACGGACTACACAAAAGATAATGCGATGACAGCAATGTTGAGTGTTGTGCAGGATCAGATTTATACTAAAACAATAGAGGGTGCAGGAACAGCAGATGCTAAAGAAATCTATACTCCGATTACCAAAGACAAAGTAGAGCTCGTTTCCGGCATAAAGTCAGGCAATGCCGATAACGAGTCAGAAAATAGTGGCAGATATTTAAGCTACCTTCAATTGAAGAAAGGCGTAACCGATACTTTTTATAAAGCCGATCATACAGCATACGCCAATCTTGACGATGTAAATGATGTTCTGGCAAATATGCCCGGAGCAAGGGTTTGGTCGAGTGGACAAGCTTACTATTATACTGACATCAAGCATCTGAACGATTTCCCGGGAGTGGATGACACCGACGGTAAATATGGAATTGTGCGTAATCATATTTATGACATTGCCATTAATTCGGTATCCGGTCTTGGAACGCCGGTTCTTGATCCGGAAGAAGTGATTGTTCCGCAGAAGCCTACTAATGACGAAACATATCTGGGTGCACGTATTAATATCCTTTCATGGCGAGTAGTAAAACAGAACATCGACCTTGAATGGTGACAACCTGTAATGAGGTATTGTAAACTATATACTATTACAACAATAATTATGTAGAATGGACAAACCGTCTTATATCAGAAATTTTGGGATGAAAGCATGGGTAATCCTTGTAGAATTACTTTTGTTGGTGTCGTGTGACAATGCTATTTATGACGATGAAGGCGATTGTTCAGTGACCTATCATCTGAAATTTCGTTATGACATGAACATGAAGTTTGCCGACGCTTTCACCCATGAGGTGAAGTCGGTCAGACTTTATGCCTTTAACTCTAATGGCGAGTTGGTGTGGCAAGCTGACGAACAGGGTGAAATCCTTGCATCCGGTGATTACACCATGAAACTGGAGCTTGCTCCCGGTGATTATCACCTTATGGCATGGTGTGGTCTTGATAATGGTGAGTCATTTACAGTGACCGATGCCTCGCACAATTGCCGGATGACAGACTTGCACTGTAAATTGAACCGTTATCTAGACAAAGCGACTGGTGTTTCCTATTCCAATAAGGACCTGCATCCTTTGTTTCATGGTTCTCTTGACGTAAGTTTGCCTGCCAATGACGACGGAGGTGATTATACATACGTCATGCCACTAACGAAAGATACGAATGTGTTCCGTGTAGTGCTTCAGCACCTTTCGGGACAAGATATAAATGTTGACGACTTTACTTTTTCTATTGAAGACCGTAATGGTTGGATAGCGCATGACAATACACTGAAAGAAGACGAGCCGATCGTTTATCGTGCGTGGTCTACTTATTCGGGTGAAGCTGGTGTGGACATTGCGACAGGAAAAGAAAGTCGTGTAACAACAATTGTCAAAGTTGCCGTGGCGGAACTTACGGTGAGCAGACTTGTCTTGCGGGACTGGAGTCTGTATTCGCGTCCGATGTTGATTATTCGTACCACTGAAGGGAAACTGGTAGCTTCTATTCCTATTATCGATTATGCCCTTCTGGTGAAAGGTAATTACAATAGAAAAATGAGCGACCAGGAATACCTCGACCGACAGGATGAATACAATATGACATTCTTTCTCGACGAGCAAAATCAGTGGATAAATAGCGTGATACTAATCAACTCATGGAGGGTGGTACTCTCTAACGTAGATGTAGATTGAGTAACATCTTTTGAAAAAAGAAGAAAAAGGAATGAAAGAAATACTACGACATATTGTATGGATGACAATACTTGTCAGCTGGGCTTTATTGTCGGCATCTTGTAGGGGAGGGGAGGTAAGTTATACGGACGAGGTACAGCCGGACGACGATACTGCCATACTCGTTCTGCGTACCGGTCTTCTTGATCAAACGCGTGCATCCGATAGGGTGAATGATGCAGTAGATAATCCTGTCGAATATATGTATACACTGCGTATCGTTATTCTTCATGAAAACGGTACTGTGGAACACAATATGTATATTGATTTCGGTGAGATTCCCCAAACGGAGTGTTACAGGATTTTCAAAGTGACACGGAATGAAACAAAGAAAATCTATCTGATAGCTAATGAAGAGAACGCATCTACTGATCTTCACGAACAATTGGAGACATTGACGACTGGTAACACTACTTTCGCAAGCATTGTTGACAATTTCGTTTTCATTCCCGATTATAAGAATCCTATACCAATGAGTTCGGTATATGACGTTCCGGTTAAAGCAGAGAATCTGGTAGAACGTGAATTCTATTTGGTACGTGCTGCAACGAAGTTCGCTTTTCGTTTCACGAACAAGCGTAAGAGTAAAGTCAGTATAGATGCTATTCATATTTCTGATATTGCCGGGGCTACTTATCTGATTCCTCATAAACGGGAACCGTTGTTCATGTCTTTTGACGATGAATCGCTTTATTGGATAAACTGGCTGAAGAAAGTAGCGGATGAATCTCAACAATCACCGGATGATGTGGAACTGGCAGATAAGAGAGGCTGGATACAAGCTTACGATATCCCTTCGGAAACTTCTCATCAGGAAGTCACAGTTAACGGACCATTAGAAGTGCCGAGTATGACGGGTGACCAACCCGGCAAAGCGGTCTTCCCGGTATTTTACCTTCCGGAAAGTAAAAAACTGAAAGCCGGATCGGCTACATACGGTGAACAAGAATACACCTTGAAGCTCGACATGTCCGAGAATGGCAAAGAACTGTCGTTTACCAAGACCTTTCCAAATCTAGAGGCTCTATTTCGTAACACACATGTACTGGTTGATATCACCTTTACGGAAAAAGACGAAGTAAAAGTGCAAGTAGTACCCTATGCGGAAGTGATTCTTGAGCCGGAGTTCGGACTCAAACCTGAAACTAAGAATTGATATTGTATGAGAAAGAAAGATATTATATTTTGTATTATTTTGCTTATGTTGCAGTTCATACCGACAGCTTGCCGGGATGATTACTTTATGAATGAAGAGATAGGCGAAGGCAATGCCACCCTTTCGGTAACCCTGTGTTTCGATCAGGAGGATGCAGCACTGGGGACTACCCGTGCCGAAGGAGGTGATGAAGGCAATGCCATTCAGAATATAAATTCACTCTGCATGTTGTTTTATGATACGACAGGAAAATTAGTTCATAATTATATAGTTAAAGGTGAGGGCCTTGTCATTGATCCCGATGTAAGTGGTTGGAGTTATAATCTGGAAGATAACCGGATAGATGAAGACAAAGACGAACAGGGTAACCAGTTCGAGGATAGTAAGACCGGTACGGCAATGTTCAAGCTCCGTCCGATAAAGCGGGGTAAGTATTATATCTATGCTGTTGCCAATATGGGAGATCTAACGCAGTATAAGGATAAAATTACTACCCGTGAAGGATTGAAAGCAATCTCCCTTCAGTGGGATCCTGATGATATTTCCCAAAATAGCGAGATGTTCGGTGTGTTCAGTCTCACTCCCGACCGTAATGCTCCGGATGATCTTGTTACCATTAATTCCCCGGGCGTACAACTTCATAGTTGGTTGCGTCGCGCCGCGTCCAAGGTGACTGTGGCATTTGACGGTTCCGGGCTTTATGCCAATGTGCAGATTTATATCGAAAACGTTATTCTGAAAGATATTCCCAAAACCTGTTCGTTGGGTAATCCGAATACTCCGGGATTAGTTTCAGAAGATGTTCCTGATCCGGATTCTTATAAGGATCCCGATTGGAAACCTGAGATGCATGCTCGTTCGGAACGCTATACTGCATCCAATGGTTTATATTCGGAAGGAAAGTCGATCAAAATCCAGAAATTGCCTGCAGATCTTTCCGTTCTTACGCCCGAAAACTATATACATATCTGCAATGATTTGCATCGCTATATGGGTAAGGGAGAAGAAGGAGATGAACAAGATATTATAACGAACACCCATGCCCATAAGGCACAATCGCTTTTCTTCTACGAGAATATGCAGGGAAAAGGTAAGTCTAAGAAGCAGTCGCAGAATGGCGTAGATATCGACTATCCCGACCCTGATGAGCAAGAAGAAGGCTCCGGTTGGAAAGACGAGAAACCTTATGGTACCTATGTTGAGGTGACAGGATACTACCGTTGCACGGCGGCAAACGAACATGTGGGAGCGGGACCTATCAAGTTCCGTTTTATGTTGGGGCAAGACGTTACTACCGACTATAATGCAACGCGTAATACCCATTATAAGTTGACTCTTAAATTCAAAGGTTACGGAAACGATGCCGACTGGCATATCGAGTATGAAGAACCGTCCGATATCTATGTGAGCACCCCTCAATATATCTCTTACCTTTATAATAAATCAATGAATGTGACCCTGAAAGTAGTGGGTGAAATAAAGCCCAATTCTACTTTGGATGCAAAAATCCTAGGCAAGGATGAAGATACCGGGTTTACAGGTTGGAGACCATGGGGAAATGGAACAAGTGCATTTCCGACAGTTCCTAATGACTTTTATTATTCAGGGTGGATTTATAACGACGGTCCATGGAACAGCTTTTTGTCATTGAGAAAGACCTCCCTTGTGAAGATTGTAGTTCCCGGATACGAAGACAAGCCCTCATGGCAGACCCCTATTAATACGAAATACAACGAGACCTATTATAATGAAAAAAATAAAGGAAACAGAAGTTATAAGATTAGCAATATTGGCGCCGATGATTTGGCTGACGGTGAATATTCGGTAAAAAGTAATGGAAATGAACATATTTTTACTATTCCGTTATATACCCGTGCCAAAGAGCTTGTGACAAAAACAGGCTTTACAGGAAATAATCCATATTCGGCCTATCCCCGAAAAGAGAGAATCAAGTTTACCATACAGGTGAAAGACGATGTCACAGGTACCTATGTTCCCAAGACAGCTTATTTGGATATGATACAAGTACGTCGTATTGAGAATCCGAAAGGCGTATGGCGCAGTGCGGGTAATAGTGATAATTTTCATGTGACGCTTATGCGTCTGCCTTATGACGATGCCGAAGATTTTAAGCCGTTCAATTCCGAAGGAGCATGGAGTGCTACTATTGTTGAGGGAGGAGACGATTTCATTACGTTGCGTTCTACTGTAGAAGGAAGTGGAAGTGACAATGCGCAACAGACAGGTGTGAAAAGTATAGAAGGAGCAGGTGAGCATCCGATAGATTTCTGGATTGATTTTAAGGGTACAATTGCAGAAAACTCTACTCCCCGTTGCGCTATCGTACGTGTGCGCTATCACAATTACACTTGCGAACATGATATTTATGTACGTCAAGGTTATGCTCCTATCACTATTGACGGGAATGCGGAAAGTGATAAAAACCCGGCATGGGCATCATATAATGTTTATCGTTTTGATGCAAATAATGCTCCGGTTTATACAAAGTCACCTTTGGAAGAAGGATCATTGTTCCGTCGTGGAAACCGTACAGCTATTCTCGCTTCCAATAATGACAGACCCGGGTTTACTTTTGGTTTAGGGCCGTCAGGTAGTTTCGATGTTCTTGAACTGGGAGCGACTACACCCTCTCAAAAGACCTGGTCGCAACTGGCACCTTCAGCAGATGATGTAAAGAGTCGTTTTGCAAGTTGGTCCATTGCGGGAGATCATGAACGTATTGCTACAATCGAAGATTTTTATACCTTGGAATCTACTTCGATTCATAGTAACATTGGTAAAGCTTACGGTGTTCTTTATGGAGACGGTGCAACCGAGACACAGAAGTCAGTGGAAGTAGCATTGGGATATGATCATAATGAAGATCCGACCAATTCGAAGAAAGGTATGCGCGGATGTTTCGTCTTCAATATAAATAATAGCCATAATATATTTTTCCCTATTGGTAAATCCGGTTATGGACGTCGTAAAGGGATGACAAGTAACGGAGAAAAAGTAGGTGCACTGCGTTATGCCCAACGTACCGATTACTATAATAACGACGGTACCGGGAATATTCAGTATGTTCCGCTGTTCTATGACCTGTTTGAACGTCCGGGAGCCATATATCAATGTCGGAACCGTCTGAGTAGTACCGGTAGTGATGTGAAAAAATCGAGTGCGTTTGATATAAACTATTTCACTATGGGTTTCGAAGGGTTTGAGAATGGTGCATCAAATAATAGTGATGGCAGTGACAGTGATGCATGCTTCATACGGACGGTGAAGTATTAGAGAATTACCCCACGGCATATTCTAGCTATAGATTTTGGCTGGTAAGTAAAAAAGAAAGCATTTTTTTCTTGTTTCTTATTTATTATTTTGCCTATCTTTGCAGCAGGAATTATTTCATTGCCTAAGTAGCAATGGAAAAAGTGGTGTAAAAAAATATGATCATTAGCAAAAATGACGATCGAAATGTTCTGCCAACAGATGTGATTGGCAGAAGCGTAGCGCACTCTAAACGCTGGTTAGTCGCCATTGTGCGTATCCATCATGAGAAAAAGACAAGTGAGCGCCTCACTAAAATGGGCGTTGAAAATTTCCTTCCTATCCAACAAGAAGTTCATAACTGGAGTGACCGTCGCAAGGTTGTCGACAGAGTCATCCTTCCAATGATGATCTTCGTCCACGTTGATCCACAAGAACAAAAAGAAGTTCTGACCTTATCCGCTATCAGCCGCTACATGGTACTACGTGGGGAGAGTACTCCGGCTGTAATTCCCGACCAACAAATGTTACGATTCAAATTTATGCTCGACTATTCGGACGAAACGATTTGTATGAGCACATCGCCATTAGCGCCGGGAGAAAAAATACGTGTAATAAAGGGGCCATTGGCAGGACTGGAAGGGGAACTGGTAGATATGAATGGGAAATCAAAAGTCGCCGTCCGACTGACAATGTTGGGATGTGCGTGTGTAGATATACCGGCAGGATGTGTGGAGCCGGTTTAGTACTTTCGATTGAATTTAAAAATTCAGATTAATCAATGAAAATGCAAAAACTAATGGGTGCGCTCATCCTCATATTATTGATGTTGGGCGCTACACCTGTGACTGCTCAAAATATGAGCGACTCTCAAGTATTGGAATATGTCAAAGAGGGGATTAGACAAGGGAAAGAGCAAAAGCAGCTGGCCTCCGAGTTAGCCCGCAAGGGTGTAACCAAGGAGCAGGCCCTGCGTGTGAAGCAGCTCTATGAGCAGCAGAACAACGTGAACGCTTCCAACGCCACAGGTACGGATATCAACGAATCCCGCCTTCGTGAAGAGATGAAGGAGAACACCTCGGATATGTTGGAGGACCACCCTAGTACCCAAGACCTCGCACGCGGTAATCAGGTCTTCGGACGTAACATCTTCAACACCCGTAATCTGACCTTCGAACCCAGTGTCAATATCGCCACCCCCTTGAATTACCGCCTTGG
>NZ_MNQN01000036.1:13175-14851 GCF_001915455.1 Bacteroides sp. 43_46
ACATTAAACAAGATCTATAACGGTCTTAATAATACGAACGACCCGACCTCTGACATCCGTCTGACACTCGGCAGCATCCGTACTATCCAGATCAATGTCATGGGTGAAGTGGTCCAGCCGGGCACCTACTCCCTTTCCTCCTTTGCCACTGTCTTTCACGCGCTTTACCGTGCGGGAGGTGTGAGTGACATCGGCAGCCTGCGCAATGTCCAACTGGTCCGTAACGGCAGGAACATCGCTACAATCGACGTCTACCAGTTTATCATGAAAGGTAACATTCAGGACGATATCCGTCTTCAGGAAGGCGACGTTGTGATAGTTCCCGCTTATGAGGTACTGGTCAAGATCGACGGCAAGGTGAAACGTCCGATGCGTTTTGAGATGAAGAAGGACGAGAACCTTTCCACGCTTATCAGCTATGCCGGCGGCTTTGAAGCCGACGCCTACACCCGTTCTTTGCGTGTAGTTCGCCAGAACGGTCAGGAATATGAAGTCAACACGGTCAAGGACATGGATTACAGTGTCTATAAGATGCGCAACGGCGATGTTGTGACGGCCGAAGCTATCCTTAACCGCTTCATCAACAAGCTTGAAATCCGCGGTGCGGTCTACCGTCCCGGTATCTACGAACTGAACGGCAGGCTGAATACCGTCCGCGAACTGGTCAACGAATCCCAGGGCCTTACCGGTGATGCGTTCCTGAACCGTGCCGTCCTTTACCGTCAGCGTGAGGACCTGACTTCCGAAGTAATCCCTCTGGATATCAAGTCTATCATGGAGGGTACTTCTCCCAATCTCCCCCTGATGAAGAATGACATTCTTTATATTCCCAGCATTCATGACCTGGAGGACAGGGGTAATGTGGTCATCCACGGTGAAGTGGCTCAGCCTGACTCGTATCCTTATGCGGATAACATGACCCTTGAAGACCTGATCATTCAGGCAGGCGGTCTGCGTGAAGCCGCTTCCGTAGTCCGTGTTGATGTATCCCGCAGAATAAAGAACCCGTATAGTACAGTTGATAATGATACTATCGGTCAGATGTATACGTTTGCCTTAAAGGACGGTTTTGTAGTTGACGGTCGCCCCGGCTTTGTCCTTCAGCCCTACGATGAGGTTTATGTTCGTCGCAGTCCCGGTTATCAACCTCAACAGAATGTTTCAGTCGAAGGAGAAATACTTTTCGGCGGTTCCTATGCGATGACCAGCAGGGAGGAACGTCTTTCAGACTTGATCAACAAAGCCGGCGGAGCCACCAACTACGCTTATCTTCGTGGTGCGAAGCTTACCCGTGTAGCCAATGCGAGTGAGAAGAAACGTATGGGTGATGTAATCCGTTTGATGAGCCGTCAGTTGGGTGAGGCTATGCTTGATTCCCTGGGTGTCCGCGTGGAGGATACGTTTACGGTCGGTATCGATTTGGAGAAGGCGTTGGCCAATCCCGGAAGTACGGCAGATATTGTGTTGCGTGAGGGTGATGTAGTCTCCATTCCGAAGAATAATAATACGGTAACAATCAATGGTGCCGTCATGGTTCCTAATACTGTTTCTTATATGAAAGGCAAGGATGTAGACTACTACCTGAATCAGGCGGGAGGTTATTCAGAGAATGCGAAGAAGAGTAAGAAGTTCATTGTTTATATGAATGGTCAGGTGACTAAGGTGAAGGGTAGTGG
>NZ_MNQN01000013.1:0-2024 GCF_001915455.1 Bacteroides sp. 43_46
GGGCAAGACTTCCACTCCATTCTTTCCGTTCGATAAAGTTATACGGAAAGAAATTCCCGTGCACATCACTGGTTTCTATAATCTTGATAACCACTTCTTCCTGATTATTGGATGCAGACAACTGCATACCTGCCCACAACAGCAGGGCACTGATACATATTCTATATTTCATTTCTCTATTCTTTATTCTTTTTTAGTCAAAGGATGCGTGAATACAAACCGGGCGCCTTCGGTATAATCCTTGTCCACCCATATCTTACCTCCCAGATTCTCGATTATCAGCCTGCTAATGGCCAATCCCAGCCCCGTACCTTGGGAATATTCATTCAATTTCTCGAAACGTTCAAATACCTTTTCACTCTTATCGGGCGGAATACCGCAACCGGTATCCGACACTGACAATTCCAACTGCTGATGCTGTTTGTCTATGGCAACCGTCAGTTTGATAGAACCGGACGGAGTAAATTTTGCGGCATTGGACAGCAAATTAATCAACACCTGCTTCAGACGCTGGGCATCCGTCTTGACAACCAGCGAAGGCACAGGAGTTTCAAACAGAAACAAAGCACTGGTCTTGCGTCCATACTCCACTGTAGACAAAGCCGTCTGACACAACTCTACCACATCACATTCTTCCCATACGAATTTTATCCTTCCGGATTCCATGCGCGAGATGTCCAGAATATCATTTATGAGGTGCAACAACAAATCGGAATTCTTCTGAATGATATCACAATACTGCTCTTTCTCGGCAGGAGAGGAATCATCACTGACCAACACGCTGGAAAATCCCACAATGGCATTCAAGGGAGTGCGTATTTCGTGACTCATATTGGCCAGAAAAGCCGTCTTCAACCTGTTGGATTCCTCCGCTTTCTCCTTGGCTACCAGCAGTTCCTCGCCGGATACTTCCAGATTATGTTTCAAGTGGTTGATACGGATAATATAATATATGGCTATCAAGAAACAGGCTATCAGGAACATGAACGCCGAAACAACCCCTATGACCCAATATTTTATAGTTTCCGGGAATAGTCAACAAGTCCACCCCTTCTCTATCCCCTTTATCCAAAAAATCATAAGTAACCGCGCCTATATTCTTTCCTACCGCATGGTACTCGGGAGTATATCCTCCCAATGCCCAATGTCCCAGCCCCACAGATGCAATAGTAAACACAGGCAGGGTGGGATTCGCATCGCGCAGCATATAAGTCGTATTACCAATAACATAACTCTCCGTACAGTCTACACGCCATGTTCCCAATAACACACACGTATTTTGAGGCAACCTGCGCATCCTTTCACTCACTTCCATAAAGGTTTCTGTACGGCCGTCCAGCCAAATTGTTTCTAAATCGGGGTACTTCTTCATCTCCTTTTTAACCAAGGCTTGCATAGACAACCCGCCATAGGTATTATCCGATATAAATGCCACACGGCGCATATCAGGATAAAAACGACGCATCAGCTTTATGTTTTTATCGACATCATATTCATATACATAACCGGCAACAATATTATAATCACTGAAATCCGTATAAATATTCTTACTTTCAGGTTCCCATACCCGCGTGTCGATACTATCATCGGGCAATACCAGTCCGTTGACACTGACCATGCCACAGATAGACGGAGTCTTTTTAGCTATCTCTGTGTCTTGTGAGATATAAGCCGACCATGCCTCCTGCCCCAACAATATAACCAGTGACGGACGGTTTTTCCCCTTATACTTACCAAGGATGGAGGCCATACGCGATTTCCACAGATAGGCCTCGGACAAATTCTTGCAGTTCATACTCTCTATGATCGGAGTATACTTGCCGCCACGCTGTCTGTATTCATCCATAAAAGCAGACAGGTTGTCAGAAATACTACGCGTTTCGGGATTATAAGAAGTGACAATAAGGATAGGCCCTTCCGAGGTCGTTTCCGCCTTCACAGGACACAGAGCAACCACAGGAAGCAGCAGGACTAATAGCATAAAAAACCTGAATATGATTGCCAATCCCCTCATTTCCTTTAGA
>NZ_MNQN01000037.1:0-19604 GCF_001915455.1 Bacteroides sp. 43_46
CGATACTTCTTTCCACCAAGCTCCACTTCGGCTTTGTCAGCGTCTTCACCGGTAGGTATATAAGTAAATACGCCCCGCCCTTCATGTATAGTGGCAAAATGACCGATTTCTTCTTTTCTCCGATTGATAATCCTACCAAAGAGCGTTATGGGATTTCCGTAAGCATCAGTTGCTTCAAAAGCAACCTGTGAAGGAACACCTTTTACCAAATTTCCTCCTTCTGGAAAGAACTTTAAATTAACCTTTTTTGCCTTCATTGCTTTCTTTCTGGTCTACGGATACTTGTAAACCGCATACTTTTGTATATTTTTCTCTTTATATTCACCCGGATTAGCAGGTTTATCAAAAACAGGAAGAACGCGTGAGAAAATAATCTCCTCCCCAGAATTCAACATATATTTCGTGTAGGCACGGACTTCATAAAAACCGGAATAGAAAGGAAGTTGCATCAATTCGAAACTGCTGTGACAACGACCGTTCCGTATAGGTAATACTCGTTTTGAAATTATCTCACCACCAGGATTCAACAATTCTACATAGAGTGTTTTACTTAGCTCCGTCGGATGGTTCAGTCCGGGTGTGACGACATAGCATTGAAACCAAATAGGATCTCCCTGATAATAACTAGTATTATCAAAGTGTAAATAGACTTTTTCTTGCGGCAGTACATCCCCAAAATTCTGTATAGCATCGATATATCCGGCTATTTTTTGGACGAGGCTATCAGACGACATCTGGGCTTTCGATGAATATGGCAGTACTGACAATATAAATAGTAAAAGAACGAATATACCACCACGTTCCCAATATCGATCAATCATATATCCTTGCCCAACAGTCACAAGCAATAGTTCGAAAAAGCCTTTCTTTTTTGAGATTATTTTCTTTGTCTCCATATTTTAGATTTTGCCATAAAGATATAAAAATTCACTAACAATCATTACATTACCATTCATCAAAATCCGCGAAGGACAAATTAAACCATATCGTCGCCTGTTCTTTTAAATGTGACACGGAGTGTCTTATGGAACGGAATAAAACGGGAAACAACAGCAATGATGATTGATATAACCAGCAGATAGCCCAGTATTTCTTTCAGTGCGAGCAATAGACTTTGCTGTTGCAAGGTGGTATATAAAGAATTAGTAGCCAGTTGTGCCGCCTCGGCATTTCCGTGCCCCTGCGCCAGTGCGTTGTTCAAAGATTGGCTATACCGTGACGCTGCCAGTGGGTCGGCAGTCGTTATAGTCTCCGACAAAGAATACATATATTTTTGTTCCAGCCGGTACAGTACATTGCTATAAAACGAAGTAGCCATAATGGGCGTCAATACGGAACGGAAAATAATCAGAAAGAAAGCATTCGACAATAAGAATTTCGGATTCAAATCTTCTACGGCAAACAAGGCGAAAGCTATAATCAAAGTCAACATTCCCAAGCCACGAAAGAATAAGGGCAGGTATAACATCTCATAAGTGCTATTCGGAGAGATGCCGAAATACAGGATACCGAAGAAAATCACAAAGCAACTCATTCCCCCCGCTATCAGAAAGCGGAAACGCCAACGCTGCCAGCGAAACCACCAGAAGCAGATAAACGCACCGACTATATACCCGGGAAGCAGATAGATATAAAGGGAATAGGTATGCGTAGTGTCCACTTTCAGAATAATAGTCAGATAGTTAGTCAATAAAGTGGTTGATGTACTGAAAAACATGACAAGCATCATATAAAGATAGCCGACAATCGCTTTAGCCTGAAATAAGGGTGCAAGACTTACATAAGGTTTCTCCGAATGGCTCTGATACCAGATAAACAAGGCAATCAACATAGGAGCTATGATGATATATGCGCATACCTTGCCGGACGCCATCCAATCGAGCACTTTTCCATAATTGATAACATACATCAACATCAGCAGTCCGGTCGAGATAACAAACATTTCACGAATATGCAAGTCGGACAAGGCAACGGCTTTAACAGGGCGGTTATGACGGAAACAGATGATAACAAATAGAATAGCTATCAAAATCAGCATCATCATAAAATAATACATATATTTCCAGTTATAATAATATGCCAACAGAGCGGTTACCAACATCGAAGCCTGTCCCCCACCGTACACTAACGGATAAAAATAAGAATAAAACTCGCTACGCACATTCTTCCGGCTGAAAATCTTTTGGGCGTAACGGATAAACCACAGCATAAGAAATCCTTTTAAGAAGCCGACGGCAAAACTGCAAACAATCAAAATATCGGCATTCTGCGTACGGGCGCAAACCCAACTCAGGAAGAATTGCAGTATCAAGTCAATCAGCAACAGCGATTTCACGGAAAAGGCAGCAAGGACTTTAGGAATAATGGGATACGCGATAGCCATGCCTGCCGAAGCGGCATAATATCCCATTGTTATATCTTCCGAATTCGTACCGAGTGTATTCGAAACTTCGAGCATACTACCCGTATAAGAACCATTGAGCATAGTGACAGGAAGAATCACGACGAAGATACTGATAAGTCCAAGCCAATCGGGCACCCATTGGCGGACAGGTGCTTCCAACTCCTTCATCGTTATCATTTGCGCAGAGCTTCTGTTTCTACCATCATACCGGCTCTCAACTGTGCCATTTCTTCCGAAGAGACATCTTCCAGTTCAATCCGTACCGGTATCCGCTGTTGTACCTTTACAAAATTTCCGGCGGAGTTATCCGTAGGAACTAATGAATATTTGGAACCCGTCGCTTCGGAGATAGCGGTAACTTCTCCGTGGAAAATCTTTCCGGGCACTGCATCCACTTTTATACGCACTTGTTGGCCGATATAGATATTGGCAATCTGCGTTTCTTTATAATTGGCGGTTATCCATTTGTCCTTGTTGCGTACCAGATAAGAAATGGTTTGTCCGGTCTGTACATACTGACCGGGTTCCAAAGTCCGCCTGCCCATGTATCCGTCATAGGGAGCGATAAGAACCGTATAAGACAAATTCAGTTTAGCCAAGTCGAGGTCTGCTTCCTTACGCAAAATGGTGGCTTCCGCACTCGTTGTTTTCTTACTTGTTTCCGTATATTGTGAGAGTACCGACTGTTTCTGAGCAACCAGTGCCTGATTACGCGCCTTTGCCGCTTCATAGGCAGCTTTAATTTGCTCAAACTGTTGCTCCGGGACGGATTCTTCTTTCAACAAACGTTCAAAGCGATGATAATCCTGCTCTAGTTGCCAGAGTTTCGTTTTTGCTTCGGCAATGTTGGCATCCTGCACGGCGATATTTGTATGGGCAGTCTCAATGCCCGAATGAAGCACTTCTTGTGAGCCATGTGCATCCAACAAAGCAGCTTCCGCTTCCTTCACCTTGATTTGATATTCACGGTTGTCAAGCACCAGTAAAGTATCCCCTTGACGCACATATTGATGTTCTTTAAAACATACCTCTTTTATATAACCCGAAGCCCGTACATTCAAGGGCGCTACATATTGGTCTACAAAAGCGTCATTCGTCACTTCATAATTTACATAACGCCAAAAGTAAGTGGCAGTCCACCAAAGGCCGGAACCTGCCAGACAGATACATACCAAATTTAAAATAATATTGCGGGTTCTGAGCTTTTTCAGCTTCTTCTGTTTTTCTTTCAATTGATTTGCCATATCTGTTTTGTATATTAAAGACGACCACAAGCCTTCTGAAGTTGATAATAAGTATAAATCACACGGGTGCGTGCAGTAACCAACTGCAACTCGACATTCAGGCGGACGGAATTTGCGTCGAGCAAATCAGTCAGGATAGCCAGTTGATTCAGATAGCGGTTCTGCATGATACGGTAATTTTCTTCCGCCTGCCGGACGGACAGTTTCAAAGCCTCTACCCTCTGCATGGCTTCCCTATGCCGTAAGAATGAGGAACGTACTTCCATGCGGATTCCCTGCATTTTCTGCTCTTCCTCGTTCTTCCGCAAGGACATCATCATTTTGCTCTCTTTTATTTTATGATTGTTCTTATACAATGAGGATAAAGGATAAGAAACCGATACGCCCACATTCCAGTTGTTATTGTACATATCCGCCAAGGTACGCGAGACAGGGCGTGCCAATGTATTCGATGCATATAACGATATACCGGGTAATGAGAAAGACTTGGTTGAACGGATTTCATTCCTTGCCAGTTCCGTTTGTGCACGAAGCAATTTCATCACCGGGTTGTTCGCATAAGCCTGAACGATATAATCATCATAAGATTGCAAGGCAACTGCTTGATAAAGCAGGGCAGTATCCGGCCGCAATAATACATTCTCGTCCTGCCCCAACAGAATATCGAGTTGCTGCGATACAAGCACAATGCTGTTTTCCGTTTCCTGCAAAGACAGGCGGTCGTTAGTCAACTGCATCTCACTTCGCAATACGTCATTATTGGTAATCAGCCCTTCCTTTTTCATCCGCCGTATATCATGCAACCGAAGTTCCGATTCTTCAATGTTTCGCATCAGTATCTCATGCTGCTTAAAGAGGCTGAAGAGATTCATATACTGATTCAGCAGTTTCAGTTTAATCTCCGCTCGGTCGGTCAGAGTCTGCAATTCAGCGACTTGCTTTTCAATATCCGCCTTATGGATAGCACTTCGGATTTTACCGCCCTGATAGAGAGGTTGCGCCAAATCAATCGCATAATTTTGTGACCAGTCCGGCGCGTCCGGGTAGAGAGGTGCGGACAGTCCCCGCTCCCAAACGACGGGTTGACCGACGAATCCGCCTTTCAGTCCAATCTGTAATTCCGGTAGTCGCGCAGTTCTTGCAGTCCGTGTCCGTTCCTGCGCCATAGATTCTTTCATTGCATCCGCCTGAAGTTGCAGGCTATATTGTACGCCCCGTTCAAAGAGTTGGTCGACAGTAAGAAATAAAGAGTCTGTTTGTGCGTCTATCAATTGGGGAAAAGAAAACAGGCTGAATAAAATGACCGGATATAGTTTATATTTTTTCAAGAACATCATAAACACTGTTTAATTCAGACAACATGGTTTCAATACTTTCAATACCGATAATGTGTTCTGCATATACATAAACCTGGTCTAAAACCGGACGAATCTGCTCTTTAAACTCTTCACCCGCCGGAGTCAGAAATACCAGTTTATTACGACGGTCGTTCGGGTCTTCTTTCCGGCAGACGTATCCTTTCTTTTCCAGGTTGTTCATCAAGTTAGTCAGGCATGCTTTATCTTTCGCTATACGCTCCGCCAATATCTGCTGGCTGATGCCTTGTTCGTGCCATAAACTGCTCAATACTTGAAGCATCTCAAATGTAATACCTGCATTATTCTTCTTTAATGTTCGTTGCATAGACCGACGAAAAGCCATACGTGTACGGACAACCTGCAACATGAGTTCTCTGAACTCCGCTCCTTCTCTCATTTTTATTATCGTTTTTACCTTTTCGGGCGCAAAGATACGTATCTTCGTCGAATTAGTCAAATATTTGACTAATTTCATCTATCCAACTTCTTTTTTGAACCTATTTATTGAAATAATCAGATAAAATCTTGTTCATCTTAAATGTTTTATTTTACTTTGTATCACAAAGTACTTTTTACATGAATAAAGATAAAGCATTAGAATCGGTAAATGAGATAAAAGAGTTGATGGAAAAGTCCTCAAAGTTTATCTCTGTTAGTGGGCTTGCCGCAATCCTGGCAGGCATTTACGCATTGGCTGGCGCGTACATCGCGACACAAGTTATCACACCAGAGACGCATTTAATCGTCACATTGGAATTTATGGCTATAATAGCCTTATCGGTATTGGCAGCCGCAGCCGTTACTGCCGGTATCCTGTCTTACTGTAAATCCCAAAAGACGGGACAGAGTTTTTTCAGCCGGCTCACCTATCGGGCATTATGGAATTTTTCGCTTCCGATGCTGACAGGCGGTATTGTGTGTATTTCTATCCTGATGCACGAATATTATGATATTCTGGCATCTGTCATGCTTCTATTCTACGGACTGGCATTGGTCAATGCATCCAAGTTTACCTATTCCAGTGTGGCATGGTTAGGATATGCTTTTATTTGCCTGGGCGCTGTCGACTGTTTCTGGGCGGGTCATTCACTTCTGTTCTGGACGATAGGTTTCGGTGGTTTCCATATCCTCTATGGCATATTGTTCTATTTACATTACGAAAGAAAGAAATCATAAATGATAGAATCATTCCAATATATTAATAAAGCATTCGAAAGCAAGGTACGACTGGGTATCATGGCTGTTCTGATGGTTAATGAGGAAGCTGATTTCAATTTTCTGAGAGAGCAGCTCGCATTGACCGATGGTAACCTTGCCAGTCATACCCGTGCCCTGGAAGAATTGGGATATATCGTATGCAACAAAAGTTTTGTCGGACGAAAGCCGCGAACTGCCTTTCAAGCGACTTCGCAAGGCAGGGAAGCTTTCAAATCTCATATTGAAGCTCTGGAGCAATTTCTAAAATCAGAATAATTCATTCATCTAAACACTATCAGCTTATGGACGGTTTCAATGAAAATTCAAACGAGCAACAGGCACAGCAACCTATGGGATGCCTTCACCGTTTCTCGAAAACAATCAAGGTGGTCATTATCGGGGGATTAATCCTTCTTCTGATGATTCCTATGTTCATGATTGAAAATCTTATTTCCGAACGGGGACGCACGCAGGAAGAAGCAATCAATGAGGTAAGCGAGAAATGGAGTCTCGCACAGACCGTCACCGGCCCTTATCTGAACATTCAATATCCGGTGGTTACAGAGAACAACGGAGAAAAGAAGGTGTCAATCAAAGACCTGATACTTTTCCCCGACGAGCTTTTGATTAACGGGCAACTTAAGACCGAAATCCTGAAAAGAAGTCTCTATGAAGTCAATGTGTATCAATCGGAACTGACTCTGAAAGGTTCTTTCAGCTCGGAAGAACTGATAAAGAGCAGAATAGATATGGGGCAACTGCAATTCGACAGAGCCGCTATTTGTCTGAATCTGACCGACATGCGTGGTATCAGCGAACAGATTAGTATCACCTTCGGAGATTCCGTCTATGTATTTGAGCCGGGAATGGATAACAGAGGGATTGATAATACGGGCGTACATGCCATTGCGGATTTATCGGAACTGAAGAACAATAAGAAATTGCCTTACGAAGTAAAAATCAAACTGAAAGGCTCGCAATCCATTAACTTCATCCCATTGGGTAAAACAACCCGCGTCGACTTGAAAGCCAATTGGAACACACCGAGCTTTACAGGAAGCTATTTACCCAATAACCGGGATATTACCGAGAAAGAATTTTCGGCACAATGGCAAGTCTTGAACTTGAACCGGAATTACTCACAAGTAATGATTGACTATACCAATTTTAATATTAAAAATATAGATAATTCCAGTTTCGGCGTCAATTTCAAGATTCCGGTAGAGCAGTATCAGCAATCCATGCGTTCCGCAAAGTATGCTATCCTGATTATCCTGTTGACATTCGGCGTTATCTTCTTCACTGAAATTATGAATAAAACCCGTATTCATGCTTTACAGTATTTGTTAGTGGGATTGGCACTCTGTCTATTTTACAGTTTGCTCCTCTCCTTCTCCGAACACATCGGCTTCAACCCTGCCTATCTGTTATCTGCTACACTGACTATTATACTGGTAGGCGGATATATGTTTGGCATCACCAAGAGAAAGAAACCTTCATTAATCATGTCTGGGTTATTGGGAGTACTCTATCTTTATATATTTGTCCTTATCCAGTTAGAGACTTTTGCTCTGTTGACAGGCAGCTTGGGATTATTTATTATCCTGGCAATGGTGATGTATTTCTCAAAGAAAATAGATTGGTTCAATGAATAATCAGCTTTTCTTCTGAAACACTTGACAAACGACTTTTTATTTGGTATTTTTGAGGAAAGAAAAGTGATAAACAACATGAATAGTATTAAAGAAATAATAGATACATATTGATATTTAAACTGATATTCTTTAGTATCAGAGCAGATCTATGAAATCTTACCCAAGTTTACTAACATCAACGTATTCTTGGGTAAGTTTGTATATGCAAGTAACTGCTCATCAGAAGTATATAGCTACTTCCTAAACATAAGACATTTTCAAAATTAAGAACTTTTTATTATACGACCAATACTACGAATGGAATTTACTTTCGTATCACGGAAAAAGACATTGCTATGATATTGGCTCTTACAACATTGATTACAGACGCTTTGTGTTTTCCCTCCGTAAGCAGCGAACTCAGCCATTTGGGAGAATGTTTCCAATGACTTTATGCTTAATACTTTTTGCTTGACCAAGTTGTCACGTATAATAATCCATCCTCAAAATCTCACCAAGTCTTTGTCAGGCAATAACATAACTTACCATGTTTTCAGCACAGACAAGAGTTCGGATAAAGAGAGCCGATAACCAGCTCTCAAATCCAATAAAGATTGAACCCCTTCCGGAGTGTTATCGAAAGACCAATGAGACAACTCTTACTATTTGCATAGACCATAGAAGATGATTTTACCAAAAAGAGACCATCTATCTTTTTGTTGTTAGACAGCCTCACTATCCCACTCAAACAGTGACACCTTCCTCAGAAAATAGTGTCACTATTCTTATTTGTCTTTTTTATTATCTTCATGCAGTATTTCAATATCTCAAGTATTTACTTATTGTACGTACACCTTAATTTTGAAAATTAACAATCTAATTTTTAACAGTATGAAAACTTTAATTGAAATGAAAAAAGTATATTGTTTTAATCGTTTCGTTTTATTCGTAATGGTACTAAGCTTGGCTACCACCTTTACTTCGTGTAGTAATGATGACGATGAGGATATTCCTGTATATTCTCTTAAAGACGTAGAAGGAAACTACTTGGGTAAAATGACAACCGAATCAGCCCCTGTCATCCCCACAGAAAATGCTGGTGAAAGTGAAGAACCAGTAGGAATTGAAGTAAACGCAGAAGTAAAAGACAACGAAATTGCTATCAATAATTTTCCTGTTGACGACCTGATTAAAAGTATCATCGAAGATCCGGACCAAGCTGAAATTATTATTAAAGCTATCGGAGATATCAATTACAAAATTCCCTACACAGCTACTTTCAACGAAAACAAAGATAACATCTTACTTCAACTTCAACCCGAACCTCTAGAAATTAAATTTGATCCTTCGACTCAACTAACAGCAAATGAAAAAGAACCAACCGAAATTACTGTGATAGTAACTGTTCAGGCAGACGAAAAAGGAGATTTTGCCTATAATGGAAAAACATTAAAATTTGCTATAAAAGCGACAAAGGTAGAAGTGGGTAATACAACTTTAGATAAGTTCCCCATTACTACATTCAACTTCGATATGAGCAAAAAATAGGTAAATACTTATTTGCTATAAAACGATCAAAGAGCATGTCATACGTATATATGACACGCTCTTTTTTATATATCACAAAACATGATAGGAATACAGCATTAACAAAACATAATTTTACAACACCAACCACCACCTTTACAATACCATATTACCAAATTCAGTCATTTACTATAATAAAACGGTCCTTTTATTATTACTTATCATTATTTTTACACCGAAGTAACAATAGATACCTTCTGACAACAAAAGACGTTTTACATAATTATTCACTTTATATATGAGAAAACGCAAACAGGTGCTAATTAGGAGCTCTCTCAATAGCACCATACAAACAATACGCTCACCTCCCACATCGTGCCGCATTCATAATATGCGACATTCAACAAATAAGAAAAACTGATTTATTAATTATTGTTACTTGGAGGAAATTCACCATTCCTTGAAAAATGATTCAAAATGTTAGGATTTAGACTCTACATATAGACCTCGTTTTCCAGATATTGACCTTCAAAAAGTAAATAATCTCAAACATTATTCTACTCGAGTTTATCAATGTACAACTATGAGATCATAGTTACAGTGAGCTTCCTCTTTTTTCTCAAACAAAAGGAGTGGGTCAATTCCCACTAAGTGGCGTTTCTAAAAAACGAATTGATATGAAATACTTAATAACAACGTCACTCCTCACTTCTATCATTATAGTAATAGCTATCCCCAATCTATTAAACTCCATTCTTCTATTAACAGCAGGAGGAGTCTCATTATACTGGTCCTTATCCTATTTTATCACCATGCAAAAAGAAACAAATCTTTTGAAGGAAGAGAATCTGTATTTTATAGATTCTTTTCAAAGCATACGTATTCCTATTACTCAGATTCATATCTCTTTGCAAATGATATGCAACAAGAATTACCCTGAAGAAATCAGACAGGAACTATTACGCAGTATAGATTGTCTCAATGAGCATCTATACAGATTAATGAACCTAAAACAATTGTTTATTCATCCCCAAAGCATAGATATTGCAGAGTATGAACTAGGATATTTTCTTAAAGACAGAGTCAATTCACTAAAAGATCATGCCGCAAATAAGCAGGTAAAATTAAAAGTTAAAACTGAATTTCATTATGCCAGTGCATGGATCGACCAAAGTAAAATATCTCCAGTCATCGACAAATTTATTAAGAACGCTATCGACTATACCGAACCGAAAAAAACAATTATACTCTCAGTCTCTCTAAGTACAGAACACTGGAAAATCAGCATAAACAACTTCGAAAATAGAAAACTGATACAATGCTATAAATGTAAAAGACATCCGTTGCTCAAACGGAAGGAAGAACTTGAATATGATTTTGCAAAAAGTATATTTTGCAAAAAACTGACAGAATTATGCAACGGGAAGATTCTTATCAATCATTTAAACCACAATGTTTCATTGAATTTCCCACTAAAGCATTCATACAAAAATGTACCCGAACGCCCTAGAATACATATCAATGAAAATCAAGAAGAGAAAAAAATAGATAATTTATTCCACAAGATTCCTCCCCAAAGAGGCTCAACCAAGCCTACTATTATCATTGCTGACAGTAATGAAAATTTCAGGTTTTATCTGGAAGCGCATTTATCAAAAGACTACATTATAAAGAGTTTCGAAAATGGTTCAGAAGTACTGGAAAGTATAAAGGAGGAACATCCGGATTTAATCATTAGCGATACCGTACTGCACGGGATGAGTGGAAATGAACTATCGTCAAGATTGAAAACATCCGGAGATACTTCCATTATTCCTATTATCCTTTACGGCTCCCACATTGATATAGACCGACGTCACAAAAGAGAGACATCTCTGGCTGATACATTTCTGTATATTCCTTTCCATATAGAAGATTTAAAAATAGAAATAACTGTTCTTATCAGAAATAGTCGTTTCCTTAGAAAAGCATTTTTACAACAAATATTCGGTGAACAATTTATAAGGATACAGACAACAAAAAACTTAGATAACGCCAATTGCACATTTATTAACAAAGTGAAAGAATTCATTTTAGAGAATATAGACAGAGAGGACCTGACTATTGACGACATAGCTTCACAATTATGTATGAGTAGAACCGCTTTCTACAATAAATGGAAATTACTGACAGGAGAAGCTCCCAAATTCTTTATCTACCGTATCCGCATGGAAAAAGCCCGCGAACTGTTAGAAAGCGGAAAATGTCCTGTAAATGTAGTGCCGGAGATGATCGGACTTAGAAACTTAAAAAACTTTCGTAACAGATATAAAGAGTATTTCAAAATAACACCCTGTAAATCTATAAAAAAGGAATAGAGTGACTACATTATTGACAAAAGAAATAAGAAAGAGAGTGGACATATAATCAAAACACACTCTTTTTTCTTATTTTTGTAAAAAACAAACTATATGAAAACAACTACAGCTGAAAACATTCGAAAAGAACTAAAAGCACTAGCAGATCCGAAATATCGAAAATTCCACTCTTACCTACTCCCTGGAACCGACAATATTCTTGGTGTGCGTATACCTCAACTGCGGACAATGGCAAAAGAAATAATCAAGAAAGATGATTGGCGTCCATTTGTCGAAACAGCCAATACCAATTATTATGAAGAAACAATGCTTCAGGGAATGATTATTGGCTTAGCCAAAATGAACCTTGACGAACAGATTAACTATATAAGCCTGTTTATTCCTCGAATCAACAATTGGGCAGTATGCGATATTTTTAGCAGTGAACTTAAAACAGCCGTACGAAAAGGAGAAGAAACCGTATGGCAATTTATCCAGCCTTATCTGAAATCACAAAAGGAATTTGAAATACGTTTCGGCATTGTAATGTTATTCCATTATATAAACGAAGAGCATATTGATTCATTATTAGCATATGCCGATCTATTTAAGCATGAAGCCTATTACGCACGCATGGCTATGGCATGGATGATCTCTATCTGCTTTATTAAATTTCCGCAAAAGACAATGAAATACCTGCAACAAAGCAAACTGGACGATTGGACTTACAACAAGGCAATACAGAAAACAATCGAATCTCTCCGCATAAATAAGGAAACAAAAGACACCCTCCGTACAATGAAAAGACGATAACGCTTCTATTACAAGCAACTTATGATAAAAAGAAGGTGTGTCGTAATACACGATGCGCCTTCTTTTTTTTTCATTGACTATAAAAATCGGTTCATTTTCTTTAAGCTGCGATATTTTGAGGATTTCACTCATCAAAGCAACAACAATAAAGATAAGAATAGTAATGCCCACCCCTAAATTATCCCCCTTGATACGTGACCAAATATCAAGAACTTCTTTCGTCTTATCTCCGAAGTCACGAATCATAGCACACCGTTCCACTACTTTACGATCCGGATATTGAATCTTGTCTATCTGAATACTGTCCGCACCCGGTCCGAAAAAATAACTCAAATCAGCATAATAATCAAGGGTAGTATCTACCTTTTCTTCCAGAATTTCAGGAGTAGCTATCGAACTTACATATCCACAAAAATCCATGTTGCGCAAAGCAATATCCGGACGACACATAAAGTTTATAAAATAACTGGCAGCCTGCGGATTCTTTGCATATTTCGGAATCACCCAACCGTCATACCAGATATTACTACCTTCATCGGGAACTTCATAGTCTAAGTCTACTCCTACCGCATTCGCTTCCTCAATTGCCCATATTGCATCGCCGCTCCAAGTCATATTCAGCCAAGCTTTATTCTTCGTCATCATCTCTTTTCCGAAATCAGCTTCCCAACCTGCAATATTAGGTTTCAGGGCTTTCAGATATTTTTCCGCAAGTTCCATGGCCTGCGGAGAATAGTCGTTCATCAATTCTTCAACCGTAACTGTCCCTTGCTCCAGTTCCTTGGCATGAGCATGGATGATAGCTGTTCCGTAAGCATCGCGATAACTATCCTTCATCAGTATTTTTCCGGCATGTTTCTTATTCCAAAGACATTCCCAAGACGACGCAACCGAATCAGAAACATAAGCCCGATTATAAAGGATTCCCGCAGTTCCCCACATATAGCATACCGCATAGTGGCTGGCTTCTTCACCCGGCTGACTCAATTTATTGATCTGTTCCCGAATAAACGGAGACACATTGTTCATATAATTGGGAGAATACGCAAAGTTCGTATCAATAGGCAGTAGTAGATGTTTCTTCAACATACGTTCGATAATATACTCCGAAGGACAGACCACATCAAAATCCTCATGGCCTTTTTCAATCTTCGTCAGCATAATCTCGTTTATGTCGAATGTCTGATAAACAATACGGATATTTTCACCGGTTTGCTCCTTATAATACGTCTGGAAATCTTCGAGAACACCATCCCCGATATAATCCGCCCAGTTGTAGATTTTAAGGACCCGCTCACGCGGTTCACCGGAATTGTAGCAACCGGTCAAAGTCAGTAAAAACAGGATAACAGGAATTATTCTTTTCATATTATTTACGTAGCACATTTTAGTATTCCATTAATCTTTCTTCTGCGTTTTACCGGCACGGTAATTGATAGCAATAAGCAAAGCCAGCACTACCACAAAAATAATAGCGGAAAGCGGGCGAAGCTCCGGCGTTAAACCACCTTTACGGGCATCAGCATATATATAAGTAGAAAGTGTTTCCAAGCCTTGGTTACCGATAGTAAATACAGTTACGGCAAAATCATCAATAGAGAGTGTCAATGCAAGCATGAAGCCACTAATCATTCCCGGACGAACCTCCGGAATAATTACTTTCCACAAGGCTTGCATGGGAGTAGCTCCCAAATCAAGGGCAGCTTCATAAATATTCGGATTCATCTGCTTCAAACGGGGCAAAACACTTAATACGACATACGGTGTACAGAATGTAATGTGTGCCAATACAACTGTCGTGTATCCCTGTGTGATTCCCAACGAAACAAACAAAAGGAAAAGAGAAATACCGGTTATAATATCACCATTCAGAATAGGTATGTTATTCACAAAACCAATCGCCTTTCGTGAGCGGGATTTCAAATTAAAGATACCGATAGCGGCAATACTTCCCAGCAATGTAGATGCAGTTGCAGCAAGCAAAGCAATAGTAATCGTATTAATCAGTGCATTCATCAAAGAGTGATGTGCACCTGTTGTGAAAAGCGAAGAATATAATTTAGTAGAAAAGCCTGTCCAGTTACCCAAAACTTTAGCTTCAGTAAATGAATAAATGACGATAATTACGATGGGAGAATAAAGCAACAACAGCAATATCCACAAATAAGTCTGTGCAAATATTTTCTTTACCATAGCCCACCTCCTTCGTTAGAGTTATCTTTATCATCTGTACTGAAAAGTGAAGTAGCGGCTATCAGCAACAACATTATCAACGAAAGTGCTGCTCCATAATTCCACATACTGTTATTTATATTCTCCTGAATGGTCGTACCAAAAAGTTTTATATTGTTCATCGTCAGCAATTCGGCAATAGCGAACGTCGAAATAGTCGGCATAAAAACCATCATGGTCCCACTCATCACGCCCGGCATGGAAAGCGGAAGCACTGCTTTCAGAAAAACTTGCAGGGGATTGGCTCCCAAATCCTGCGCCGCCTCAATATAGCTATGATCCATTTTTTGCAACGTATTATAAATAGGATAAATCATAAAAGGGATAAAGTTATACACCATACCGAATATCAATGCTCCTTCACCCAACGGTACACTGAAGAAGTCGAACAGAGCAACAGTAGCTAGAGTCCGCACAAGAATATTTACCCACATCGGCAGGATAAACAATACGACCATTGTTCTAGAACGGTTCAGTTTGCTGTTACTAAGTATCCAGGCAGCGGGATAACCCAGCAAAATACAAATAAGTGTAGTAATGATGGCAATACCTATGGAGTAGACGAAGGTATTGATTGCTTCGGGATGTTCGAAAAACTTCTGAAAATTGGCAAACGTCAGATGCCCGTTATCATCAGTAAAAGCATACACAACAATTAGGACCAACGGTATAATCACAAAGATCGCCGAAAAAATAATGTAAGGGAGGGTCCAACTCTTACGTGATGACAAAAAGACTAAAAACCTCTTATTCACTTCCTTTCCTGTTAATCGGTTATTTTAATTACACGAATAGCATCCGGGGGGATAGTAATACCTACACGGTCACCATCATCCCATACATCATTCGTATCTACAAACACATTCTCGTCCCAATCGGAAAAAACAGTCAGATGATAATGATCTCCCTTATAAAGAATAAATTTCACTTCACCTGTCAATGTACCGTCCTCTTCATTATCCTGAAGAACCACTTTGTCAAAGTCTACCTCCACTTTAACATCCTCATTGGATTCTATTCCTTCTACCGGAACACATTCGAAGTTACATCCCAGAAATTCCACATGAGTAGTATCCAGCAATTTACCTTCAAACGTGTTACAGCCACGTTCTTTCTTCATAATATGAATATCAAACGGCTTTACCAACAGACCGACTTCGGCTCCTACTTCGAAATGATGATAATCCTGTACGAGGAATTCATAACCTCCGCAAAGCACGGTCATTTCATAGTGGACACCTTTAAAAATAGAGGTCTGAACAACACCAGTCAACTGCGCCATATCCGAAACGGGGAAGATATAAAGGTCTTCCGGACGAATGACTACATCTACCGGAGTATTCTCACCAAAACCTTCATCTACACATTCAAATTCCGTACCACAGAAACGTACCAGTTTGTCATGTATCATCGTACCGTTAAGAATATTGCTTTCTCCGATAAAATTCGCCACAAACGAATTGATAGGCTCATTATAAATATCAATCGGCGTACCGATCTGCTGAATCTTTCCCTCACTCATTACGACGATAGTATCACTCAAAGTCAATGCTTCCTCTTGATCGTGAGTTACATATACAAATGTAATACCCAAAGATTTATGCATTTCCTTGAGTTCCATCTGCATATCCTTACGCATTTTCAGATCGAGTGCAGCCAACGGTTCATCCAAAAGCAGTACTTCCGGCTCATTGACAATAGCCCGAGCAATAGCCACACGCTGTTGCTGACCACCGGAAAGAGAATCGACATCACGGTATTCATAATCCGTCATACCTACCATTTTCAAAGCAGCTTTCACCTTCTTCCCAATAGTCTGTTTGGGGGTCTTTTTCAACTTTAAACCAAAAGCAATGTTGTCGTATACATTCAAATGCGGAAATAGGGCATATTTCTGAAATACCGTATTCACCGGGCGTTTGTGGGGTGGAGTTTGTGTGATTTCCTTACCCGAAATTCGGATTTCGCCTTCCGAAGCCGTCTGAAAACCGGCAATGAGACGCAACAACGTGGTCTTCCCGCAACCGGAAGGTCCGAGTATTGTAACAAACTCTCCCTTTTTCACGTTCAGAGTCACATCATCCAATGCTGTTTTCTCGCCAAAATACTTCGAGACATGGCTCACCTCAATGATGGATTTATCTTCTTGCATATTCATACTAAAGTTTGGGTTGCAAAGGTACACATTTGCGGTTTTCACCTACGTGTTAATCTAATATAACAGTGTTTTTCGGTGGCCGAGAGAAAAATAATCTATCTTTGCATAAATATTTATTCACTAATCTTACAAAAGCATGAAAAAGTTTACTTATTTAGTTATTGCAACGGCCGCGTTGGGCATGGTAGCTTGTACCGGTGGAAACAAAGCCGGATACGTTGTCACAGGTACAGTAGAAGGTGCAAGTGACGGTGACACCGTCTATCTTCAGGAAGCCAATGGCAGAAATCTGGTCAAACTCGATACAGCCGTTATCACAAAAGGAACTTTTACCTTTGAAGGTACACAAGATTCTGTTGTCAGCCGTTATATCACTTGTGAAGTGGACGGAGAACCTTTAATGATTGACTTCTTCCTCGAAAACGGAAAGATTAACGTTGCCTTAACCAAAGACAATGATTCTGCTACCGGTACTGCAAACAATGATGCATATCAAATTGTCAGAGCTCAAATCAACGACATCAGCAAAAAAATGAATGCTATCTACCAATCAATGGGTGACAGTTCTTTGAGTGATGAACAGAAAGAAGCCAAGCAAAAAGAGGGTGCCCAACTGGAAGAACAATATGATAAAGCCATCAAAGAAGGCGTACAAAACAATATCACTAACCCGGTCGGCGTATTCTTGTTCAAACAGACCTTCTACAACAACTCTACTGCTGAAAACGAAGCATTACTGCAACAAATTCCGGCTAACTTCCAGAACGATGAAACAATTGTAAAAATCAAAGAACTGACCGACAAACAGAAAAAAACTGCCGTAGGTACTAAGTTTGTTGACTTCGAAATGCAGACTCCTGACGGAAAAAGTGTGAAATTGTCCGATTACGTAGGTAAGGGTAAAGTGGTATTAGTTGATTTCTGGGCAAGCTGGTGCGGCCCTTGTCGTCGTGAAATGCCAAACTTGGTGGAAGCTTATGCTAAATTCAAAGGCAAAAACTTCGAAATCGTAGGTGTATCTCTCGATCAGGACGGTGCTGCCTGGAAAGAAGCGATCAATAAACTGAACATGACTTGGCCACAAATGTCCGACCTGAAATTCTGGCAAAGTGAAGGCGCACAACTTTACGCCGTAAACAGTATTCCTCACACGGTATTGATCGACGGTGACGGTACAATCATCGCTCGAGGCCTGCACGGAGAAGAACTTCAAACTAAAATAGCAGAAGCCGTAAAATAATAAAAAAGCCTGTCGTTCCTCAGCAAAGACAGTCTCCGACTTTAAATAAATAAGTGCCTGCAAAAAAATGGGGCAAGCCCTAACTTCTCTCAGCCAGAACTTGCCCGTCTCCCTAAATTTTTGTATCTTAGGGAGTCAAGTCAAGATATCCCAAAGATAATGTTTAAAGGTTACACATCCAACGATAATCTGCTTTTACCTCCATGTTTAGGCGATTTTATCCCCCGGAACGATCCGGTCCGGGTTGTTCACCGTATCATTGAACAGATAAACCTTGAAGAACTTTACCGTAAGTATTCCACTAAAGGCTGTTCTGCGTACCACCCACACATGATGTTTCAGATTCTTGTCTATGCTTATTTGCGTAATATCTATTCCAGCCGTCGCATAGAAGAGTTCTGCCGCAATGACATCCGTTTCATGTGGCTTACCGGCAATGTGACTCCTGATCATAACACCATCAACTGTTTCCACAGCAGTCGTCTGAAGGATGTGCTGAAGACAGTTTTCGCCACCATTGTAAAGTTCCTCGTGGCGGAAGGGTTTGTAAGTCTGGATGTAGCTTTCACTGATGGAACAAAAATGGAGGCAAACGCCAACCGTTACACTTTTGTCTGGGGCAAGTCCATACATACCCGTATATCTAAAATAGCAGAATAGCTTGAAGATATATGGAATTGTGCAGAATCCCTCACCAAACAGGAACTGCGTGATTCCGCTCCGGTCACATATCAGGATATCACCCCTGAGAAAGTGGAAAAGGCACTCGAGCAGATAGATGATGCCCTGAATGGAGTGGATGCCGACAAGAAGATGAAAGTGAAGGTAAGACGTGTAAGGAAGTCATGGTCTGAACAGTTGAGGAAATACGAATCACAGGGAAAGATACTTGACGGACGTAACAGTTATTCAAAGACTGACAATGATGCCACTTTCATGCGTATGAAAGAGGACTACATGAAGAACGGACAGCTTAAACCCGGATACAATCCCCAGATCAGTACCAATAAACAGTTCATCCTGAACTATACCCTCCACCAGTGTGCAGGTGATACCTCCACTTATCCTCTGCACATGGATGATTTCCATTCACTTTACGGCAGATACCCTGACGTGTCTGTCTGTGATGCCGGATACGGAAGCGAAGAGAATTATCTGTACGCTTTCAAACATGGCATTGAAACCTTTATAAAGTACAATTATTTTCATAAGGAGCAGAAAAGAAGCTTCAAAAACGATCCGTTCTTGTCTGCCAACTTTTATTATAATGAAGAAACCGACGGCATGTACTGTCCGATGGGACAGAGAATGGAAAGACTCTCCGATGCAAAGCGGGTAACAGACAACGTTTTTGTGCAGACTATATCAAGATACAGGGCATGTAACTGTAACGCCTGCCCGTTAAGATGCCGGTGTCACAGAAGCCGGTCAGAAAGGATAGTACAGGTGAATCACCGCCTG
>NZ_MNQN01000037.1:19635-32352 GCF_001915455.1 Bacteroides sp. 43_46
ACAGGTGAATCACCGCCTGAGAAAAATCAAGGAAAGGGAACGTGAAAAGCTCCTGTCACCGGAAGGTCTTAAATACCGCAGTCAGCGGCCACAGGATGTAGAAGCCGTATTTGGAAACCCCAAGAACAACAAGCACTTCAAGAGGTTTCACCTTCGTGGACTTAAGAAGGTGGAAATTGAGTTCGGCCTGCTGGTCATAGCACACAATCTTGCAAAAGTAGCCTCTTAGGAGGCTTATGGCAACGAAAAAAACTATTTGAAAGAATGAAATCTTCAAAAAGAAGCTTGTAAACTCCTTTTTTTGAGAAGAATCCAAAATAACTTCAATCTGAAATAAAACAAAAAAAGACCATCTCAAGTTTATTTTGAGACAGCCTCTTTTTTTATAGAGAGAAGCAATAGAGGAAGATCACTCTACCCTATCTTATTCTCAATCAATTAGACGAACCAACGTACATAACAGAAGTCCTGACGATGCGGAAGATCCGGGTTCTTCGGGAACATACGGTAAGATACCTTAAAGCTACCGGCATTCGATAAACTATGTACCACCTGGAATGTATACAAGTCACCTTCTTTCTTAATTACACTGAACGGCTCTACCGAATAAACATGTTGTTTACCGTCGGCAGTCGTATAAGTAGTAACCAATTCAAGTCCTACGGCATCATTCAGACCTTTTTCGTCAATTACATAAGTAATGACATATTCTTTTCCGCTTTCGATATCGCCGGTTTTCAGCTCTTCCACCTTATCGCAAGATACGATTTCAATAGAATCCCATTTAGTAACCACTTCTTCTTTCCAAGCAGCAATTTCTTTCGCTTTTGCATTGTCGTTAGCAGACAAAATAGCGAAACGTTTAGCCAACTTATTGTAGAACTTCGAATAGTAGTCATCCAATTGACGTTTCATTGTATAATGGGGAGCAATCTGAGCGATAGAATTCTTCACTACCTTAATCCAGCCTTCCGAATATCCTTTCTTATTGCGAGCATAGTACAACGGAAGAATTTCAGTTTCAAGAATACTGTAAATAGTAGCAGCATCTAATTGATCCTGATGTTCCTGATTTTGGTAAGTACGTTTTTCAGTTAACGCCCAACCTGCACCTTCGCGATAACCTTCCAGCCACCAACCATCTAATACAGAGAAGTTAACAACACCGTTCATCAATGCTTTTTCACCTGATGTACCGGATGCTTCCAATGGACGAGTCGGAGTATTCAACCAGATATCAACACCGGAAACCAGACGACGAGCCAACTGCATATCGTAGTTTTCGAGGAAGATGATCTTACCCAGAAATTCGGGACGACGTGAAATCTCGATAATACGCTTAATCAAACCTTGCCCTGCACCATCATGCGGGTGAGCCTTACCTGTAAACAGGAACTGCACCGGATAATCAGGATTGTTTACGATCTTGGAAAGACGTTCCAAATCGGTAAATAGCAAGTGCGCACGTTTGTAAGTTGCGAAACGACGACCGAAGCCAATCAACAACGCATTCGGATTAATCTTATCCATCAACGAAACGATACGTGAAGGATCTCCCTGGTTCTTCAGCCATGTATCACGGAATGATTTGCGGATATAATCAACCAGCTTATTCTTCATCGTCATACGAGTCTTCCAGATTTCTTCATCGGGCACGTTATAGATAGCTTCCCAAATCTTAGGATTAGACTGGTCAAACCAGAAGTTTTCGTTGAAATATTTAAAGTACAGTTGTTTCCATTCTGTTGCACTCCAAGTCGGGAAGTGAACACCGTTAGTAACATAACCTACGTGCATTTCTTCCGGGAAATACCCCTTCCAAATAGTGGAGAACATTTCTTGAGAAACTTTTCCGTGGAGCCAGCTCACACCGTTCACTTCCTGAGAAGTGTTGCAAGCAAAAACAGACATACAGAAACGTTCACCCTTGTCACCCGGATTATTACGTCCGAGATCCATCAGGTCGTCCCAGCTAATACCCATTCTGGCAGGATAACCTCCCATATATTTACCAAACAGTCCTTCATCAAAATAGTCGTGACCTGCCGGAACCGGAGTATGAACAGTATAAAGAGAAGAAGCACGAACCAACTCGATAGCCTGATCGAATGTCAATCCCGTAGCTACATAGTCACAGATACGCTGAACATTAATCAGTGCAGCATGTCCCTCATTACAGTGATAGACATCTTTCTTGATACCCAGTGCTTTCAGAGTCAGGATACCACCGATACCCAACAGGATTTCCTGCTTCAAACGGTTTTCCCAATCACCGCCATAAAGCTGGTGAGTAATAGGACGGTCGAACTCGCTGTTCATTTCATTATCCGTATCAAGCAGATACAAAGAAATACGTCCTACATTTACACGCCATACGTTAGCATGAACATAATAATCCAAATAAGGAACGTCTACCACTAAAGGATTGCCTGCTGCATCCATTACACGTTCGATAGGAAGTTGACCGAAGTTCTGTGCTTCATAGTTAGCAATCTGCTGACCGTCCATAGACAAAGTCTGCGTAAAGTAACCATAACGATACAAGAAACCTACTGCGCAAAGATCAACATTGCTATCAGATGCTTCTTTCAAATAGTCACCGGCCAACACACCCAGACCACCGGAATATATTTTCAGGACGCTACTTAAACCATATTCCATGCTGAAATAGGCTACTGACGGACGTTTTTCATCCGATTTCACATCCATGTAATCTCTGAATTTTGTATAAACATCATTCATTCTTCTCAGAATCACCTTGTCTTTTGCCAAAGCCTCCAACTTTTCGTAGCTCATGCGCTCCAACAACAGTACGGGATTCTGTCCACATTCTTTCCAAAGTTCCGGATCTAGATCTCTAAACAATTCTGTCGCTTCAAAATTCCATGCCCACCAAATGTTACGTGCAATTTCAGACAATCTCTCCAACTCTACCGGTATACGTGATTTTACAGTAACCTCTTTCCAGTTGGGAGTATTCACATTACTAACTTTAATTTTCATAATGTTCTTATTTACTTATTGATGAATAATTTTTTCTTAACTCAACTGACGCTTCATCGCATTGCACAAAGCAATATCGTAAGCCTCATAGTAATATTGTATAAAATGTTTCCACAGAGCCTGTTCCGCCACTTCAGCAGCCCGCTTGCGGATTTCTTTTATTTCTTTTTCCGACTTATCCGCAAATAGCGTAATTGTATCTTTGATACCATCCGCCACCTCCGAATAATTATAGTCAGAACGGTGCAGCACTTCTACCCCGTCATTGATACCATGCTGATTCTTCAAGCTATTTACCCAAAGCCCGAATCCCGCCAGATCAGTAGTTATTGTTGGAACGTGGAAGGCTACACTCTCCAGCGGAGTATATCCCCATGGTTCGTAATAAGAAGCATAGACACTCAAGTCCTGTCCCAGCAATATATCATAATATTCTTTGTTCATAATACCGTCACGCCCGTCCAGATAGCAAGGAACAAATATCACCTTTACCTTATCTCCGGGACGATTACCCATTCCCAGATATTTCAGCATATCCAACACCTGGTCATGAGTCATGTTATGCAACCAATGAGTGATAAACGGCACCTCGAGCGGAGTATCAAACTTCTCTTTACTCTTCAAACGTTCCTGCAAATCTTCACGGGGATCTCCTACCCAACTGGGGACATTGATGAATGCCAGAACATTCTTATGCAAGTTTTTGTCCCTGTTCAAGCGGTTCAATGATTCCAAGAATACATCAATACCTTTATTTTTGAATTCATAACGCCCACTGGTTCCGATGATTAACGTATCATCCCCCATATTTGTTCCCAATAATTTATTGGCAACGTTTAGCATCAAGGCACGTGCACGTTTACGTTTTCCCGTAAATGTACTTCCTTTCGGTACGAAATCGTCTTCAAAACCATTCATCAACACTACATCTGCCGGTTTGTCTAACAGTTCCTTGCACTCATTGTTGGTAATCTGGCTTACAGTTGTGAAGCAGTCTACATAATGTGCAGTCTGCTTCTCGATAGAATGCTTTGACTGCATATTAAGTTCCTGTGCCATTTGGTCACCATTATAAGCAAACAGATAGTCATACAGCGGCTTATTGTTACCTGCTATGGAACGGCCGATCGATGTTGCATGAGTCGTGAAAATAGTACCAATTTCCGGCACAGCCTCCTGTATATAAAGTGCTCCCATTCCGGTCATCCACTCATGTGCCTGATATACCACCTTATCCGTTTCTGTCAGGTTGTAGCGGTAGAAACTTTCCACCACCTTTCCTGCAGCATACGAAAACATAGAAGCTTCGTCGTAATCGCCATAAGCATGCAACGAATCTACTTGAAAACGATTCCACATATCTGTGTATATATCGTCCTTCTTCTCAAAAAAAGGTTGAAAATCGACTAGAATGACAATCGGCTCACCTGGTATATTCCATCGTCCGACACGAACCGAAAGTTCGTCTTTCTCAAATGCATGCTTTTTCCAGGCAGCACACAAATTATCTGACTCAATGAATAGAGGGTTCTCTTTTCCTTGCCACACATCAGGACCTATGAAAAAAATTCTGTCGCGAAACTTTTCCTGCAATGTATTCGCCCGTGTCGACAAGACAGTGTATATCCCTCCCACTTTATTACATACTTCCCAGCTGGACTCGAAGATATAATCGGGGGTTAATAAATCTTTTACCATATAATATATTAAAACTCTTTTTAGTATGCGAGTGCAAAAGTACACATTATTCTTTGAAAAAAGAAAGAAAAGTTGGTTGACAAAGAAAAAAGAACATCCCCTTGCAAATGCAAAACGGCATTCACAAGGGGATTGAAAGTTCTTTATTGAAAAAGTTTCTTGCAGAAAAAAATTATGCAAGCGCACTACCGATCAAGAAAGTTGCAGCTAAAGCAACGATAGCATAAAGTTCTGGGAATACGGCCAAAATCAATGTATTACTAAAAACATTGTGTCCCTGGCCGATAGCAGCGATACCGTTTGCACAAACCTGTCCCTGACGAATAGCAGAGAACAACGCAACCAATCCCAAAGCAATACCTGCACCAAGAACGGCTGAAGCCTGAATAGCAGTAATTTCAGGAGTCAGGATGCCGAAAATGGTCTGGAACATAAAGTAACCGGCAAAACCATACAAACCCTGTGTACCCGGAAGTGCAGTCAACACAAGGAAGTTACCGAATGCACTATCATTCTTCTTCAATGCGCCGATAGCAGCGTTACCTGCAATAGTTACTCCGTAAGCACTACCAATGCCTGACAAACCAACCATAACCGCGATGCCAATATAGGCAATAAACAAATTCATTTCCATAATCTTATTCTATTTTTTATTGTTTAATTCTTTAATTCTTAATTTTTAAAAGGCTTGTACTCTTTGCCGCCACCTTCATAACCGGAGTTCTTGAAAAACTCAACGAACGTCAGACGCATCGGGTGAACCATTGCACCGAGCACATTCATAAACATATTGATTGCATGACCGATAACAAAAATCAGCACCATTACAATAGGTCCTGCTATTACATTATCCGGACTCATACCTACCGCCAGACTGTTGAATACTCCCGCCAGAATACCTCCTGAAAGTCCAAGGGCAAAAAGACGAACGTATGATAAAACATCTCCCAGCAGACCGGTAACCATGTTATATGAATCCCACAAACCGAGTCCGATATTCATAAATATGTTCTTTCCCGGAGTGTTGAAAAGGAATATCATAGCACCGGAAATACACAGAACAACCTTATATGCCGTACCTCCCATCGACAACAACTCCGAAGAAGAGAATAAAGCCGAAACAGCCGTTGAAACCAGTAGGATAATCCATCCGATCGTTGCTATTGCATATTTGAAACCAAACTGGATTGTCTGATTCACAGCTTTCAGTACCATACCGAACAGAATCTGGATAACACCCAAAATCAGCGACAGCCGGAACATATCGTTGTTGTCCATCAGGACCGCATGTTTCAGACGTTGCACGATAGGCCAATCCAAATCATAGATATTCGCTCCGAAGAATGTACCCGTCAGCAAACCGCAGAAGAAGGTTGAAGCAGACAGTACCTGTATCAGTGAAATAATCGACTTCATTGACGGAGTTACCTTCTTTGCCAGTAAGCGATATGCCGTTGCTCCGAGGAACAAGAAAAGTCCATATCCCGAGTCTCCCAGACAGAGTCCGAAAAATACCATAAAGAACGGGGCAAAGAACGGAGTCAAGTCCAGTTCATTATACTTCGGAAGCATATACAGCTTACAGATCGGTTCGAACCAGGCAAAGAATCCTTTATTATTCAATCGAATAGGAACATTATCACCCGGCATCGGATCCGTAATCTCATAATATACATGTGCGTCATTCAGATAAGCCTCTATTTCCACTTTACTGTATGCGGGAGCCCATCCTTCAATCAACATCAGCTTATCACCGGCAGTTTGTTCGGAACTCAATACAACCTTAGAGAATTCAATCTGACTCTGTAACTCTTTCAAAGCTGCCTTCAAAGAAGGAATATCCGTCTCGGAAAGTGCAACGAGTTTCTTTTCATTCCCTTCGATTGCCTGTTCGGTCGTATCATAAAGCGCTTCAAGACGTGACAGAGAGTATGCAGGAAGTTTCGCCTGCTCCACATCCAAGTCCACTTCCTGTCCGGCCTTCGTTACAGTCACAAAGAATACTTTGGAAGAAATACGGTTCACAATCATTGCATTGTATTCCGTTTCCCATTCTTCTTTGTAATTTCCTTCCGAACAGCTATAGAAACCGATTATATAACCGGCGTCTTTCAGTTTCTGAATGCCGGTCGGCTCAAAGTTACCCCAAACTTCCAATACTTCTTTCTCTTTCGCATAGCTTTGTAGCTGTTGGGACAACTTGCCGTGTTCCGTCTGCAGAGCATCCACCTCGTCCAGTACTTGCATACCGCGGGTAGCCGTTCCACCTTCCGTAGCAATCACGGCATTCTTTTCATGCTTCTGATTTTGAAGCAACTTCAGAGTAGCCGCCAAGCGGTTGAAAAGGCGAATATTCTCCTGCAACTCCGTATTATCGGCAGCACCTTGTTGCTTCTCCACAATGTGAACCACACCAAGTTCGCGCAGACTGTTCAGGAATTCTTCGTACTCCTTGTGATAAACCAGGAATGTGAGTTTCTTCATTTTTGTAATCATGCTTCTACCTCCTTCCTTTTTTCTTGATGAGACTTCATGATCTTTTGCGAAGACTTCGACAGGTTTTCTTCATCTTCCATAAATCGTTTGATCTTTCGCAATGCATCCTGATAGCCTGGTATCTGCACCTTCTCAAAAAGGTTCACTTTCTGAGTGGTCTTTTTCCTTGCATGTTCTAACAGATTCAGCTTGGCGAGCATAAACTCGCGTTCGATTGCCGTATGGGCCAGTTCTTCCAACAAATGGATACCGTCGGCATACCACTTGGGAGCGTTGAACATACTGTACGGACGTATCTCGAAATCTATATTTTCGAGTAGCGGTACACGTACACCCGCAATCTTCTTCACGCCAAGATGAACATCATTCACCTTTATCAATGAAGCGTCAAACTCATTCCAAAGGGCGAACATGGCTTCATAGGCTTGAATTTGTTGTTCGAGCCTATCCTCCAAATCGGCAGCTTCCGTTTTACAGCGCTTCACTTCCATGCGGAGGGCACTTTCCTTATTCTTGATAATAGGAAGCGTACGTACCCGCACTTTCAGTTGCTTTTCGAGCTGCTGAAGGGAGGTTTTGTTATATTGAAACTTTATAGCCACGTTGTTATTACTAATTATCAGTTATTACTAGTGCTAATTATTCACCTTTCGGCCAGTATTGATCTACCAGGTCTTTCTTAATATTTACTTCTTCCGGACGGAAGTATCTGCCGAACAAGCCCCAAGCTACGTCTAACATTTCAGTCGTATCAAGATTGACATCAATGGCCAACAACTGGTTGGAATAGTCTTTCGCGAAAGCCAACGTACGTTCGTCGTAGTTCGTCAGGTCGAAACCGTTTTCCATTTTGGTCTTCGCATTAGCAGCATCGGCATACAGACGTACAGCAGCATTCATCACCTGCGGGTGGTCCTTACGTGTCTTTTTACCGGTTACCAACTGTTTCAAACGAGACAATGAACGGAACGGATCGACAATTACCTTACCAATATCACTATCACGACGCAGGAACAACTGGCCTTCCGTGATATAACCTGTATTATCAGGCACAGCGTGCGTAATATCGCCACCGGACAAAGTAGTCACCGCAATAATCGTAATAGAACCACCAGAAGGGAACTGCACCGCCTTCTCGTAAATCTTCGCCAAATCGGAATAAATCGAACCCGGCATAGAGTCTTTTGAAGGAATCTGGTCCATACGGTTAGATACAATTGCCAACGCATCGGCGTAGCTGGTCATATCAGTCAACAACACCAACACCTTCTCATTATTATTTACTGCAAAATATTCAGCAGCAGTCAACGCCATATCCGGAATCAACAAACGTTCCACCGGAGGATTCTCGGTCGTATTCATGAAACTCACAATACGGTCAAGAGCACCAGCATTGGAGAACACATTCTTAAAGTACAAGTAGTCGTCATTCGTCATACCCATACCGCCCAGAATAATCTTATCTGTTTCAGCACGCAATGCCACATTTGCCATTACTTGGTTGAAAGGCTGGTCGGGGTCAGCAAAAAATGGAATCTTCTGACCGGACACCAGCGTATTATTCAAGTCGATACCGGCAATACCTGTCGCAATCAGTTCCGACGGTTGTTTGCGCCGAACCGGATTCACTGACGGACCACCGATTTCCACTTCCTGTCCTTCAATCTCGGGACCACCGTCAATCGGGTCACCAAAAGCATTGAAGAAACGTCCTGCCAACTGCTCACTAACCTTTAATGTAGGAGATTTGCCGAGAAATACGACTTCAGCATTGGTAGGAATACCCTCTGTACCTTCAAATACCTGCAAAGTGACATCGTCACCGGCAATCTTAACCACCTGTGCCAGTTTACCATCCACAGTGGCAAGCTCATCATACCCTACTCCCGTTGCTTTCAACGAACAGGTAGCCTTAGTAATCTGAGTAATCTTGGTATATATCTTTTGAAAAGCTTTTGTTGCCATTTATATATTTACAATTTAGCTATTTACAAATTACTGTTTAATACTTCTTTCGGCAATCAATTCCTTCAATTGCTGTTGGAATCCCTCATACTGCTCTGATTTGAACTTCGAGTAGTTCATCTGCTTACAGATATTAATCATCTTCTTGAAGTAATCCATTACTTCGTTGAAGTTATCAAATTCAAACTCCGTATGACAGATGTCAATCACCATATTCAAGATATCCTCCTGACGTTCCATAGGTGTTACGGCATCGATTTCATCGAATGCATCCTGCTGCAAGATAACAAAGTCGATCAATTCCGATTTCCAGAAAGTAACGTGATATTCTACCGGCACACCGTCGTCACCAAGGATATTAATCTGTTCGGCAATCTCCTTACCACGTTGCAAACGGGTTTTGAGTTCATTCACCTTACCAATCCATTCATCATTGATATGACCTTTGATATATTCTTCAAATTCCGGATATTCGATATATTTAGAATAAGAATCAATCGGGTTCACAGCCGGATAACGTTTCTTATCAGCACGGTCCTGCTCCAAAGCGTAGAAACAACGGGCCACTTTCTTCGTGTTTTCAGTTACCGGCTCTTTCAAGTTACCACCGGCAGGAGATACCGTACCGATAAAAGTAATTGAGCCCGTTTCACCATTAGAAAGTTTCACATAACCGGCACGGCCATAGAAGTTTGAGATAATAGCCGAAATATCCATCGGGAAAGCATCTGGTCCGGGCAACTCTTCCATACGGTTGGACATCTCACGCAACGCCTGCGCCCAACGTGAAGTAGAATCCGCCATTAACAACACTTTCAGTCCCATAGAACGATAATATTCTGCCAATGTCATTGCTGTATATACAGATGCTTCACGGGCAGCAACCGGCATATTAGAAGTATTGGCGATAATGATCGTACGTTCCATAAGTTTACGTCCCGTGTGCGGGTCCACCAGTTCTGGGAATTCGGTAAAGATCTCCACAACCTCGTTCGCACGTTCACCGCAAGCGGCGATAATTACGATGTCAGCTTCCGCTTGTTTGGAAATAGCATGCTGAAGCACCGTCTTCCCTGTACCGAACGGCCCCGGTATAAAGCCGGTACCACCTTCCACAATCGGATTCAGCGTATCAATCACACGCACACCGGTTTCCAACAGTTTGAAAGGACGCGGTTTCTCCTTGTAATTCGTCATGGCACGTTTCACAGGCCACCTCTGAATCATAGTCACAGGAATATCATTTCCTTCCTCATCAGTCAGGATAGCAATCGTATCCTCAATCTTATAATCACCTTCCGGCATGATAGTCTTTACAGTAGCAGTTCCCTGCAATGTAAACGGCGCCATCATTTTCAACGGCTGGAAGTTCTCATCCACCTGCCCCAGCCACGCGGAAGCTTGTACTTTATCACCCGCGTTTACCAATGGAACGAAGTGCCATACACGTTCTTTATCCAACGGATACGTATATTGTCCTCTCTTCAGAAAAACCCCGTCCATCTTGTCAAGGTCATTTTGCAGACCGTCGTAGTTTTTCGATAACATACCCGGGCCTAATGTCACCTCAAGCATGTGTCCTGTAAATTCGGCTTCGGCGCCCACTTTCAGTCCACGTGTACTCTCGAACACCTGAACATATACCTGTGAACCTACAACCTTAATCACCTCCGCCATTAACTTATCGCCACCGGTAGAGATATAACAAATCTCATTCTGAGCTACCGGTCCGTCAACGACGAGGGTCACCATGTTGGCAATAACGCCACTAACAGTTCGACTCAATAATGCTTCGGAACAACTGATTACCTCTTTCTTTATCCAAGGAGATCCAACGCTCAATCATTTCCAGTTTCAACAAGAAAGCAAAAATGCGCTCAACAGTGAAATAATCGAAGAAAATAGCATCTTCCATCCAGTTCCACCGTAAAGCGTCCAGCTTCTTCTCACGTTCTACCAGTTCTGTAATCTCACTGATTTTCACCAATGACTCAAAAACATCAACCTCACCAGACAATCCGAAATCGCGGGCACTGGAGGTACGCAATGCTTCGCACACTTCCGTATTACCTACAATATTGGAAGCAATATCCCATTTGAACTTACGGCTCGTAAATGCAACCAGAATATTATTGATGTTCAAATTGAATTCAAACCAGGCAGCAACAAACTTATTTCCACATTTCATGGCATACTCATAATATAAAGTAGCCAGGTGATCTTCATGCAACACCGTACTTTCGGCCGGAGTATTCAAATAATCAGTTATAAATGTAGAAAGGTAAACCGGAAATTCCTTAGGGCTGATTTCTCCGCCTTCCCTCAACATAGAAATATACTCAGTGAGTTCGGCAGCAGAATAGTTTCCTCGTTTATCAATTTCCGCCTCTTTGTCTTTGAGAAGTTTCAGCACATTGGCATTGTCAAACTTCAGATAGAATAAGTCAATCAACTTCTGGTCTGAAGCAGATAATCCCGGGTAGATTTCAGTTTTAAAATCGGCTACTGTATAGCTCAGTTTGCTGTCTTCCAGTGAAAGTTCCGGCAAACCTGCTACCAAGTAATAGTACTTACTACTCATAGTCGCTTCTTTTAAAATAGCATTTCTACTAATTGAGGACGCAAGAACGCTTTGAAGTAATTCATGAATTCTTCTTCTCCGAAGTTCACTTTATATGAACCGTCCGCCGGAGAAACCGTAAACAAGGTCTTGATACCGTTTACTTGCTGGATAGTAACACCTTTATCCAATAAAGCTTTTGCATGAGCTGCAAAATATTTTTTCAATGATTCCGCATCAGCTGTCGAGATAACGATAGGCTCGTCTATACTCCACTTAGAAGCTAATGCAACAATAAACGCATTCAGGTAATCTTTATCCTGAGCGAAATCCTTTACAGAAGCGGTAATCAACTTGTCAGTGACCATAGTAGCAATCTCTGATTTGAGTGCATTAACGGCCTGACCGGAAAATAGTTTTAACTCTGATTTTGTATTTTCTGCCAGTTCTTCAGCAGATTTACGAGAGGCAGCAACGATTGAGTCAGCTTCTTTGTGAGCATCCTCAATGATCTTTTTTGCTTCTTCCTGAGCATTCGCGATAAGTCTTTGCGCTTCCTCGTTTCCTTTTTCCACGCCTTCACGATAAATCTTATCGGTCAACTCTTGAATTTTGTTTTCCATATTAACAGGAGTATTTAGTATTATTACTGTATTATGATAAAAAAGGGAAAGATGAAAAGAAAAATATTCCCTTGCAAAAAAATCACACTTCTACACCGATTTTATTCCGTTTTCAGCGTATTCTTATTACTAAATGACACTTTTCCGAAATTCTCACGGGAGAAAGCAAATATATAAAATCAAAAGGAGAATAAAAAACGAAGAAATACTGAAAGCGAAGAAAGGGATACCAAAGCGGCTATATGAAAGATTAAATCATAAAATAAGAGATAATCCAAACAGTTAAAAACAGAAAGCCTCGCCCGTCAAATAGACAAGCGAGGCTTCATAAAAAACGGCGGCTACCTACTCTCCCACTGTTACGCAGTACCA
>NZ_MNQN01000038.1:0-12430 GCF_001915455.1 Bacteroides sp. 43_46
TTTTATTGTGTAAAATAGTCGTTTCTCTTGTCTGATTTATGCCTGGATTGTATCTAAATGATATGAAAATCTATTAGTATTTTCCTATCTCTTTATTTTGATATTCGAAACTGTTGTTTTGAGAAATATGCGAATGTCGAAAAAATATCTCCGATTACCACTTTTTATTTTATATTCCGTAATCCCCTGATTTGTAGTTCACATTAATAGTCTTGTTTTCAGACTCGGATTATCTGTAACAGAAATGAATACAATTCTGTATCTCCTTTAATATTCCGAAATTTGCAATATGAAATTTAAGTATGTTTTGGAATTGGCTAAAAGAGATAAATGAATGATTGTTAGTGAGAGTAGAATTTATATAGGTTTAGTTTGCTTTTTATTATTACTGTCTTTTTCTTCTTGTATTGATGAGACTTTTACAAATAATAATGAAACGGAAAGTACTTTTATTTCGATAAGAGGAATAGGAGTGCAGGGTAATACACATCTGGGAACGGATCCTGATGACTATATCGTTGAAACCCTTCGTGTACTGGCATTTGATAAAACAACTAAAGATATTGTTACCAATGTGCGCTATACTGCATCAGAAGGTGATATTATACGTCATACTATTAATCCGGGAACATATGACTTTGTTTTTCTTGCTAATGAACCTGCTAATATCCCCGTTTTAAATCAATTGAAGAGTATTTCCAATTATTGTGATTTAGATAATATCGCCTATCCTGAACGTTTCTTCACGTCCGATCAAATTATACCCATGAAACAGGAGATTAAACAGGTCACTGTTTTATCCAACGGGCAAGGGGCCCGATTGAGTGACAATACGGAAGTAACTATATTGCAACTTGCTCTTGAAAGATTGGCAGTGAGGATAGATGTTGTATTGGAATCAGATGATGAACTGGAGGATATTTTTTCCGGACTTATATTTCAAAACATTCCGGATGCGGTACCTCTTACTGCCAATTATCAGGGAGCGATAGGGCAGAGTAATATACGTACTTTTAAAAAGGATACGGATGGAAGTTATTTTTCAGCTGAGACTCCTACTGAGGGGAGAGTATGGGCAAAGAGAGTAAACCGGATTATTTTACCTGCCAAAGAACTGGAGGTGACAGAGGACAAGGCGAAGGCTGTGGTACTCACTGTAGATATGGGAAACCACTATAGCCCTTCTTGTGAACTGAAGATTGTTTCGGAACCGGTGAATTATAGCCTGCCGATAAATACAATGTTGTCATTCAAGGGAATTGTAAAAGAACCGTTGGAGGTAAATATCAAAGCTTCCAAGTGGACGGATGAAAATAATAACTGGAATATAGATGACTTGCGCATACTGAATGTTTCACATACGAAAGTGTCGATAACCGATTTTAATGGTGCTCGGATTTCATTTTCGTCAAACATGCCTGTAGTCAGAGTACTGCCCGAAGTGTATAATGTAACAACCGGTGAGATAGTGGAAACTAACCGTATCTTTAATAGCTTGGTAGCTCAAAGTACAACAGACTGGACTACTGCTCCTGAACGGTTTATGTATGCCGCCAACGGACAAGAGGGGACGGGATATATGGACCTTCTGGCTGACGGATGGTTGATAAAGGATGAGATATTTGACTATATAAAGAAGTCTCCAAATCTGACCGGTACATATAAACTGACGTTATCTGCTGAAAATACAGATGGCAGTAATGCTTTGCAAAGGGATATTACTGTCACGATAGAACAAAATGGAACACGTCTTCAATTCTATCATCCGGCTGTAAATCCGGCGAATGGAGCAACAGGATATGCCGGAGCTTTTTGGAAAAATGACCAGTGTGGAGAGCGCATCATTACGGGACAGCTTGCCAGAGAAGGGGCAGATGCCGTAACGATAGTAAATTGGAGTGCGCGAGTAGATGAAGACCCTGATAATATGGTAATCCTGAGCACTACTCCCAGCTTTGATCCTAATGTCGGAACGGCTAATCCGGGAGTTGCTGAAAATTTCCGTGTAACACCCAATTTGCAGAAAGGAGAGGATGGCAAGAATGTTTCCGGTAAAGGACGTATTTACTTCCGTATCGGACTGACAGAAACAAATCCTGATCCGGCTACTCCAAGGTATGCGACTGTGAAATTGAGATATTGGTTATGGGGGTGGGGGGATCAGCCTGTAGAGGCAACTCTTTATTTGAGACAGGGAGAAACCCCGGATTATTTATATCCCGGACGGGTAGGGTCGAGAAAATTTGCTGTTTACAATATGACTCACAAAAATTTTCTGGCTACTCCGATGACAAACGATTTTAGTATCGTTGTGAATAGAAATAATGCTTCGGAAGTTGATTTCCCGACAAAAGCAGGGGCACATTTCCAATGGGGGCGACTAAAAGAAGGAGATTATGGTAGTTCTCCCGAAGATGCAGAAATGGATGAGGCATATAACGCGCTTGGCTATAGGGCATTGAATCCACATCCTGGCATGAATGCGATTGGGCTTGAAGGCTGGGGATGGAGCTATTACAAAAACTATCAGTATCTGACATGGGATAACGGAATTCCGTCAGAAAGCTATAGTACAAACCTGGAAATTTGTCCTGAAGGTTATCATCGACCGAATGATGGTAGCATAACCGGAGGATTAGTGGCTTCACATAACAGTACAACTACGGAAGCGGAGGCATCAGAATGGAGAGCATCCATATTTAAAAATCCGATGACAGGTGACGGTAACCAAGGGTATAAATCGGTTAGTCCGGAGTCTGGAACTCAAGCTAGTTCTCCTTCATATTATGCTCCTGTAACTCTTCCTGATAATATGACTTTTGGGTTCTATGCAGACGGGTATTTTGATAGACGTCCCATAGAGCAGAATTTGATTAATGGTGATTTGATACAATATGGAGTTACTATAAAAAGTGCGAATGCCGCATATTGGGGATGTATTTTTTTCAATGGAGTTAAGTCATTGTTTTTTCCTTCCGCAGGCAGACGGAATTACGGTGTGGGAGGAGCAAATGAAGCGGGGGTATTGGAACATCCTAGTGCCGGCTTTTATATGACAGCATCAGCGGCTGATATCCCTGAACCGGAAGGTGCTGATTATGTTGATTGGAGTTCTGTGTGGAATATAGAATTAAGTTATGAAGGGACAGCACCTGTGAGCACTTCATTTAAAAACGGGTTGTCTTTGAGATGTGTTAGAAATAAATAGAGAATGAGGTTACAGATTAATATATATATAATCCTTTGGTTGCTTCTCTGCATGATTTCTTGTGTGAAGGAAGAAGATTTTTACTCTACGGAGACCGAAAACATTGAGCAAGTCAGCATAGAACTGTTTACAAGGTTAAGGTCATTTGATACTCCTGTGTCCAGGGCAATAGCGCTGGAAGATGATGTAGACAAAGACCCCTGGATACTTGTATTTACTGGTGGCGACGGTACGGCTGGCAATGCGGTATTTGCAGAAGCGGCACAGGCAAATATTAATGTTGGAAATAAAAGTTATGTTTTGCTTAGACCACAGAGCGGCAAATCATGGGTATTGATATTGGCTAATCCTCAGGATAAATTTTATGTGGGCAGTATGTCTTACGACTTTTCGGTTGACAATTTTAATGACCTGTTCACAAACAAGACGCTTACTAATGTGACAGCTTTGCTTTCAGCTATGCCAATGACTGCCGGAGTTGTAGTTAATGCTCCGCCATTCGTAAACAAGATGTTGTCGATGAGTTATTTGTATGAAGCTACTGAGGGAATTAACGTAAATACGAAAATCGGTACGTCTACTGTACCTTTGGAACTAACACGTGCGGTAGCCAAGATTGTAGTAAAAAGTACAGTTGCTGATTTCACCTTATCAGGGATACATTCGGTGTACAATATGAATAAAAATACAGTATTGCATAATCTTTCCGGCAATTTGGAAACTGCGGCAAGTATGGTAGATTATATTAGAAATGATGCAAATGAGGATTTTGTTTCTGCAACGGCTAATGTAACTGACCCTATATATGTATATGAAGCGAAAAGCGGAACCGGTGCCTATATGATAATACGTGCATTTTATAAAGGGCTGGAATCTTATTATAAGATAGCGATCGCTGATGATGAACTCAAGTATATAGACATCAAGCGTAATCATGAATACAGATTTACAATAATATCGGCCAATTTTCCTGGGTTCGGCAGCTATACTGATGCTCTTTTGGCTGAGCCCAATAACTTGGCTTTGAAATGTAAAGTTGAAATAATAGACCTTTCTTCTTTTGAGATTAAAGCCAATAGCGAATATTACCTTGCTGTAAGCAATCGGCTTTGTATGATATATGATGATATCAATTCAGAACATCAATATCTTGCTTTTACGTTGACAACAAATTGTACTTATGCACATAAGTTTTCCGATAAGAGCAATTATATAAGAGTGACGAATGGTACGATGACTATTGTTGCCCCGGCATCCCAAAGAATATCTTCTGCCTCGGATCCGAATACACCGTTCACTGTGGATGTGGTAGTCAAACTTCCTACCGGTAGTATTGACAATTCGAGCATTAATATAAAACTTGGTAACATTGAACAGAAGGTCAGCGTGATAAGAAAGGATATTATTCCTGCAGCAGGAATGGTCGTAAATTATTATACGCAGAATTCAGGTATCTATGATTTTGACTATTATCTTCTTTCGGCTAAAACAGATACAGATATATCATGGATTACGATGAAAAATAAGTATGGTGGCATTAGTGGCGATCCTAATAGTATTCAAGTCGGTGACGGAATAATTGATATAGATATAGCATCAGCTTCTTCCGCAAGAAATGCCGTTGTCTATCTTACGACTATAAAGAATCCGAAAGAACCTCTGGAAGATGATAAAGATATACCGAAACGGATCAAGATATATTTTTACCAAAACGGATCTTGATAATAAAATAATAAATGCATTAATATTAAAACTAGGAAATTTGGAAAAACAGGTACACATTAGACAGAGAGATGCAGTGGATGCTGCCGGAGGAATATTTAAGTATATGCCTGCTTATAATCATAATCCGGCGGCCAAAGAGATAAACTATTTTTGCCTGACCGGGTACATAGAAGATGGTGATGATAATCCTAAAGATTGGATTAAATTACGTCCGTCAACAATGACTCATCGAGATAATACGGACCATATCATTGTGGAAGACGGAAAGATATTTATTGAGATATTGCCTAATAACAGTGTTGATTCGAGAAGTGGTATTGTGTATTTGACAACAATAATACCCAACGGATCATCTGTAAATGGTAGTACTATGCAACGTATCAAGATTGATATTACTCAATTGGGCATATAAAACAGTAAATGTAAGATAAATGAAGAAGATTCTTATACTCATATTATTAATGTCCGGGTGTTTTATTCTTGAAAGCTACGCCCAAAAGGTTGCGTTGAAAAGTAATTTGTTATATGATGCTACCGCTACCATGAATCTTGGTTTAGAATTCGGGCTGGCACGTAAATGGACATTGGATGTACCGGTTAATTACAACCCGTGGAAACCCGATAACGGTAGACGTCTCCGCCATTGGGGGATTCAACCGGAGATTCGTTACTGGTTCTGCGAACGTTTTAACCGAACATTTATCGGACTACATGGTCATTATGCTGATTTCAATATAGGGGGCTGGCCCGACTGGTCTTTTGTGAGTGGGAATATGCAGCAAAACCGTTATCAGGGACATCTGTATGGTGCGGGATTCTCGGTAGGGCATTCGTGGATATTGAAAAAACGCTGGAGTATTGAAGCGTCCTTAGGATTGGGGTATGCATATATTGCATACGAAAAATATCCTTGCACAACGTGTGGTACAAAATCGAAGGATACGAGTAAGAATTACTTGGGACCGACAAAGGCTAGTGTGTCACTTATTTATGTCATTAAATAGTATAATCATGATGAAAAGAAATATATATTGCGCTGTATGTCTGCTGACTGTTTTGTGCTTGGACATGGTTCCGGCTACAGCTCAGACTCGTTCTTATGACGGTACTATCACTGTGAAACCGATACAGCTGGAACAGAAAGGAGATTTTCTTCATATTGATATTGATTTTGATTTGAAAGATGTAAAAGTGAAGTCTACTCGCGGGGTGGATTTTATCCCACAGTTGGTGGCTCCCGAACGTATGCTGAATCTTCCGAAAGTCTCTATTAAAGGACGTGATGAATATCTGGCTTACGAGCGTTGGCTTGCGGTGATGAGTATCAAAGAAAAGAAGAACTATGATAAACCTTATGCGGTAGAAAAAGGAAGTAAGGTGAAAAATGGTGTTCTTCCATATAGGTATATGGTGCGTTACGAACCATGGATGGAAAATGCACGTTTGGATGTGCAACGTGACGAGTGTGGTTGCGGTGAGATAAAATCGATGAACGTAGAGCGTTTGGTGGATAAAGTTACGCTTGAACGTGTATTACTGCCTTACGTCGTAACCCCCCATTTCGCTTATTTGCAGCCGAAGGCTGAAGAAATCAAACAGCGGGACATACAAGCGGAATGTTTCTTAGATTTTGAGGTGAATAGGATAAATATCCGTCCCGAGTATATGAACAACCCTCAAGAATTGGCTAAAATCAGGAAGATGATTGATGAATTAAAGTCGGATCCGAATGTGAAGGTCAATCGGTTGGATATTATCGGCTATGCTTCTCCGGAAGGAACGTTAGTGACTAACAAACGTCTGTCCGAAGGACGTGCCATGGCTTTGCGTGATTATCTGGCTTCCAAATATGATTTCCCGAGAAATCAATATTACATCATTTTTGGTGGTGAAAACTGGGACGGTTTGGAAAAAGCACTGGATACAATGGAAATAGAGTATAAAGATGAAGTATTGGATATTATCCGAGATATACCTATTGAAAAAGGGAGAGAAACAAAACTTATGCAGCTTCGTGGGGGAGTACCCTATCGATATATGTTGAAATATATATTTCCAAGTCTGCGTATAGCTATTTGTAGAGTGAATTATGAGGTCAGGAATTTTAATGTGGATGAAGCAAAGGAGGAAATAAAGAGACGCCCGCAGAACCTGAGCCTGAATGAAATGTTTCTGGTGGCTAATACTTATCCGGTAGGTTCACAAGAGTTTATCGATGTGTTTGAAACGGCTGTCCGGATGTATCCGAAGGATGAGATTGCGAATATAAATGCAGCTACTGCTGCTCTTTCGCGCAATGATCTTATTTCTGCCGAACGCTGTCTGAGTATGGTAGATTCGATGAAAAAATTACCGGAGTATAGCAACGCAATGGGAGTATTAATGTTACTGAAGGGGGAATATGAACATGCGGAAGAATATTTAAATGTCGCATACGAATCGGGACTCAAAGTTGCCGGATATAATTTGGAAGAATTAACTAGAAAGAAGGCTAATGCCTCTGAATTTAGAATTAAAAATAGGGATAAATAAATTAATTACAAACGCTTTTATTAAATTGTAGAAACAATGAAAAAGAAGAATTTTTTTATGTTGGCACTTGCTGCTATTGCATTTGCTGCTTGTAGTAATGAAGACATCGTTCCTGGTGGGAAGGATAATAATGATGTAGTGAACTTAGATGGTGATGCATGGGTTGCGTTAAGTGTCCAATCAACTAAAACGCGTGCGTTGAATACTCCGAATCAGGACAATGGTACGGCTGATGAGAGTAATATTACTGCTGTAAAAGCTGTATTCTTTGATGGGCATGTTAACACAAGTGTAGTAACAAAAATTGTAACGTTTAGTGATGAAAATATCAATAATTTGCCCAACAGAACAAGTGCATTTAAGGTACCTTCTACGTCTAAAGCTGTATTAATCATCGCTAACCCGCAGAATCTGGCCCGGACAATTAAGGAAGGTGATAAGTATGAAGATGTAAATGAGATTGTAACACTTTCAACGGAAGCAGAAGTTACTACAGGTGTTGCCAAATCCGGTGGGTTTGTTATGACAAACGCTAAAGGTGATCTGGAACCCTCGGAAAGTGATGGGACTGCGAAGAACTTAGCCTTATACAGTACTGCAATAGCAGCTACTAACTCGCCTCTGACTATTAGAATTGATCGTATATCGGCTAAAGTACGTGTATACGTAAAAGCTGATAGCGGTGATGATGATGATCTTAGTGACAATGCCACTATTGATAAGGTTAATACTAAATGGTATTTGAATGTAACCAATAAGAAGTTTTTTCCTGCGTCTAAGAGAATTAAGACAGCAATGAATTCATGGACTCCATATGATCAGTATAGCATTGGTTCATATAGACAAGACCCGAATTATGAAGATAGTAATATTGGTAAGTGGGTATCTTCTACTAATCATTCAGATTATGATTTAAATTATTTTTATGTAACGTCCGCTACAAATTCTATCACATGGAATGATCTGGCTACTGCTAAATACTGCTTGGAAAATACACAAGAGGAAGGCTATAATGTACATGCTTATACAACACATGTATTGTTGAAGGTTTTTTATGCTCCTACAACAATTAAGAATCAAGATGAGTCTAAGGTGACTTTGCTTAATGGAGAGGACTGGTTCAATATGAATGGTGTATTTTATACTCCGGCTTCTGTTTTAACGTATATTGAAGAAGAATTGACTCGTAAATATAAATCTGGTGAACCGGCCGAATATCCAACGGGAATAACAGACCTTTACAACGAATTTATAGAAGCACTTGGCGAAGGTGATGATACTCTTAATCCGGTAAATATTCCCGCTGCTAAGGATGATGCTAAAACTCCGGAGCAGATGGCTTCAGACATTAAAGATGAGTTTGCAGCATTAGCAGGAAAAATAGCCACAAAAAGTGCAGGTGGCAAGACTCTGAAAACTGTTGAATATTACTCAAAAGGTATTTGTTATTACAAAATTATGATTAAACATGATGATAGTCCCACTATAATGAATAAATTGGGTGAGTTTGGTGTAGTCCGTAATTCGGTATATGATATTACTGTAAATAAGATTGATAATCCTGGCTATCCTTCTATTCCGGATCCGGACCCGATTACACCGGATGAAGAAGAAGACCGTTATTTGTCCATTAAAATTGAGGTTAACCCATGGACTTGGTATTCGCAAGTTGAACCTCTGTAATTTTATATTCATTGTTTTATTGCGACTTGAGGTAAAGAGGGGACGCTCTCTTTACCTTTAAAACAAACAATAGGAAGAAAAATCGAGAGCTATCAATAATTTCAAAATTTATAGCTTGATAGAAATTAGAAGAATAGAAATATGAACCTAAAAAGCCTTATATGCCGTGTTACCTTGGGGATTCTCATTGTTAGTTCCTGGACAATGGTTTCTTGCGATAGCTTTAAAGAAGATTTGCCGGAATGTCGCTTGTCTGTAAAGTTCAAATATGATTATAATATGGAATTTGCTGATGCTTTCCATACGCAAGTCGATAAAGTGGAACTTTATGTTTTTGATAAAGACGGGAAGTTTTTATTCAAACAGGCAGAAGAAGGTGGTTCGCTATCGACAGGTAATTATCTGATGGAGGTAGCATTGCCGGTGGGGGAGTATCAGTTTGTAGCATGGGCAGGTGCACGTGATTCATACGATATTACTTCGTTAATTCCCGAGACTTCTACCATTACAGATTTGAAATTGCAGTTGAAGCGTGAGGAGTCTCTTATTATTGACAAAGAATTGGAAACGCTTTGGTATGGTGAGATTATCAATGTAAATTTTACAGGAACAATTCATCAGACAGAGACTATTAATCTTATAAAAGATACAAAAAGGGTGCGTTTTATTTTCCAGAGTTATGCGAATAACTGGGAATTAAAGATGAATGATTATGATTATGAAATTCGTGAGTCTAACGGATATTTGGGACATGATAATTCCTTACTGGATGATGATGTGTTGAGTTTCCGTCCTTATCATATGAATCAGTTGAATTCTTTTTCTGCTTCGGTAGACTTGAACACAATGCGGCTGATGAAAGATAGAACAACTCGTCTGGTGATTACGGAAAAGTCGACGTCAAATAAGGTATTTGATATCAACCTGATTGATTATCTTGCTATGACTAATATGGAGGATAAAAAGATCGGAATGCAGGAATATTTTGATCGCCAAAGTAATTATCATATTGTTTTCTTTCTCTCTGGTTCATGGCTTGCAATGAAAATTGTCATTAATGGTTGGACTGTGTATTCGCAGACAGAAGGAGATTTCTAATAGAAAGAGTTAGACAGAGGGAGAATTAGAAGGGGCCGGGTTATTATCAACCTAACCCCTTCGTTATTTATAAAGCTTCAATAACTTCATGCTGTTTCTGCATGAAAACGATACGTTGTGCTTCTCCGCTTTCAGAAATTAGAGTGGAGTGACGTTTTAAAGACAGAATCCAGTCACGTTGCATCTGACAGATATGCGGACTTTGTGAATCCATTGAATTGATAGAATATACCCGTAGCAGACTGATTCGATAATTTGCTTTTTCGATATAACTATAAGTAGCTTCAAAGTTTATGTTAGACAAATAGAAATATACCTTTCGTCCATTACTAAACTCTCCTTTACTTGACAGATGTTCGATAAGTGAAAGCAATTGGTGAAGTTCTTCTTTCAGATGACGTACATCCTCCGGTGTTATGAGATTCAGACTGGCAAAATACTTGATTTCATTGACGAATGAATGAAAAATGCTAGTGTCCCAGATAAAAAAAGTTTTCGGGCATTGTTTCACACTTTCACTCAATCTTTTATGCGCCTGTTCTATTCGTTTTTCTACACGCATATCCGATAAGGAATGGGGAGTTTTAATCTGCCCGTGCTGGTATAGCCACCGACAAAGGCGGAATTTGGATAAATATTCGTAAGAAGAATAAAGTGTGAAAGGCAAGAGGTTGGAGGCTGTGTATATCTCTGTACTACTATCTTCTTTCACATAGTCAAATATCTGTTGGTAACGATTGAGAATCTCATAATAATTCTCTATCGCATTAGGCGAATGGAGGAGATTCAAATCAAAAGTAACTTTATTGGAATGATGGCTACCAACAACTTGGTCGATAGAAATTCCTAATTTGGAAGATATAGTAGCTATTTCTTCGATAGAAAAAGAAACTTCCCCTCTTAGTCTGCGATAGACAGCTTCTTTTCCCATGAACAAGATATCCGCCAGGACGCTGGCAAGGTTTTGTCCTTGCGGAACTCTTTCTTTCATAACTGCAATCAATTCATTCAAAATACCATTTTTCATTGTTTGTTCTTCGTTTTTAATATGAATAATATTCGTGATACATTTAATGCAAAATTAAAGTTTGTATTTGAAAGATTTGTGTGGAAAAACAGGTATAAGACAGGAGTGAATTTTCTGATTAAATATAACAGATAGGGGTGACGGACATATAATGAAAAAAAGTAGATAAGTATTTTATCTACTTTCATTTATTGTAATTATGGATTTTGCATCTTTTTGTTTTACGAAAAAAATGAATTTAAAGAGTATCAATGATTTCCCTCTGCTGTTTGAAGAATTGGATACGTTGCATTTCACCGCTTTCAGAAATCAAGGTGGAGAATTTCTTTAAAGACTGAATCCATTCCTTTAAGCTACAGAAGATTTCATTGTCCATTGTGGTCAGAGAATTAATGGAGTAAACGCGTATCAGGCTTAGTTGGATGTTATTAGTTTCTACATAACTGTACGTTGCCTCAAAATTAATATGCGACACATAGATACGAACTGTGTTACCATTCTCTGTTTTACCCTTAGTGGCAAGATCTTCCAGTTCGTTTGTCAGGAGGAATAATTCTTTCTTGATATCTTCTTTAGCTTCATTTGAAATAAGATGAATGCTGGAAAAGTATTGGATATCGTTGATGAGGTGCTGAAAGATCATACTGTCCCAGATATAATCAATAGAATGGAAATGCTTTGTCATATCCACATAGTCCTTTTGGATATTAATCAATTTCTGCGGAAGTTCCAGTTCCTCAAAACTTTTACATTGGATATATTTATTCTGATACATCCACTTGAATAAACGGAATTTTGCCAGAAGGTCATGTTTCAGGTAAAGCGTTTGTGGAATGATGTTGGAAGAAGTTCCCAAAGAAGAATTCGGATCGTCTTCCAGTGTATTAATTAGTCTGACGTATTTATATAATATATTATAGTAGCTTTCGAAAGGGTCATCGTAATCTACAATATTCATATCAAACATCGCATTGGATTTGAAACTGATTCCTATAATTTTATCCAGAGATATCCCTAACTTTCTCGAAACGAGAGCCGCTTCTTGTAAAGTGAAAGGGACCTCACCACGTAACCTTCTATATACGGCTTCTTTGCCTATATAGAGAGTATCCATTAACATATCTGCCAGTTTTCCTTTGAGTGGAAGCTTTTCTTTC
>NZ_MNQN01000049.1:0-12136 GCF_001915455.1 Bacteroides sp. 43_46
CCGCAGGCATACCGGAAGTCCACTTTTTGCAGAATGCTTCTTCCTCCTGCTTTACAGGCGTACTATACGGACAGCATTGATTTCAGTCGGAAGCGGGATGCGGAGTTGTATCTGAATCGCTTTTTGCTTATTAATATGGATGAATTCGACCAGATAAGTCCCACCCAGCAGGCTTTTCTGAAGCATATTCTGCAAAAACCGGTGGTGAACACGCGCCGTCCGAATGCTTCGGCGGTGGAAGAACTTCGCCGGTATGCTTCGTTCATCGCTACAAGCAATCATCGGGATTTGTTGACGGATACTTCCGGTAGCCGTCGTTTCATCGGCATTTACATGACGGGAGGCATAGATGTGTCGCGTCCCATTGATTATGAACAATTGTATGCACAGGCGTTGGAACTGCTTTATCATAACGAACGTTATTGGTTTGACTCCGAAGAAGAGGCTATCATGACGGAAAGCAATCGTGAGTTTGAACAATCACCCGCTATTGAACAGTTGTTTATGGTTTATTATCGTGGGGCAGAAGAAGAGGAGGAAGGTGAATGGCTGTTGGCTATCGACATCCTGCGACGGATTCAGAAAGCAAGTAAGATGACATTCTCTGCCAGACAGGCTTCTTATTTCGGACGTATCTTGCAACGGCTTGGGGTGAAATCCAGACGGAAAACGTATGGTACGTATTATCATGTCGTACCTTTGGAGGTAAAATAGATACTTCATTTTAATAGTATAAGTATGATAGATGCCGGAGATAATAGTTATCTATCATACTTATAGCTTTAGTTATAAGGGATTTATGAAAAAGAATGAAAGTATGATACTTGTTTTTTATTCATAAAGAAGATATTTGTTTCTCATCTTCTTGTAATCCTGTAATTCCTTTTGCCAACTATTTCGGATAGTCTCTTCCGAATCGCCTCTGAGGATAGCTTTGCGTACACTATCCGTGCCCATGAGCAAGTCAAACCACCGGGCACGGGAGAAGAAAGCGGCACCTTCGCCGGATAAACGGTAGAAATGCAGGAAATAGCGGAGTGTAAATCCGTTCACATCGTCTGCGTTCCGGAGGTCTTCGCCGTAGCAGACTACATTTTTGTGCATCGGATTCTTGTCAAAACCGGGGAGAGAGCGGGGAGTGAAAGTAAAATCTCCGTATTTCTTGTTGGGTGCGCCCAATACTTGGAAAGGAAATGTCGTTCCCCGCCCTACGCTGACGCGGGTAGCCTCAAACGGGCAGAGTGACGCATACAGGCGAATGGACTGATCGTTCGGCAGGTTGGGAGAGGGCTTTATGGGAAGCGAATAGGGTTCTCCGTGTATCCAACCCGTGGCTGGAATTACTTTTAATGAACAAGGATTTTTCTTGTGGGCAATCCAGCCTTCTCCGTTAATCATTCGTGCCAGTTCGCCGATAGTGCATCCGTGGAGTACCGGGATAGGAAGCATACCGACAAAACTCCGGTAGGCCGGTTTGAGTATCGGACCCTCTACGTAGTCGCACGGATTGGGCCGGTCTAGTACAATCATTTCCTTATTGTTTTCTGCACAGGCTTCCATTACGTAGTACATTGTGCTGATATAGGTATAGAAACGTGCTCCCACATCCTGAATATCGAATAAAATAACGTCGATATCTTTCAGTTGGGCGGCAGTCGGCTTTTTGTTGTTTCCATAAAGAGAGACGATACTGACTCCGGTACGGGAGTCTTTGCCGTCTTTCACAGTCTCCCCCGCGTCTGCATTTCCACGGAAACCATGTTCGGGGGCAAATACCTTGACTACGTTGATATGCTGTTTCAACAGAGTGTCGAGCAAATGAGTCTGCCCCGTTCCTACAACAGAGGTATGATTGACCACCATTCCGACACGTTTGCCTTGAATGAACGGCAGATATTGTTCGAAGCGTCCGGCGCCTGCGACAACTTTGCCGCTAATGCATTCAGGAAAGACTGTAATAAACAGAAAAAAAAGAATGAGGGAAGTTCTATTTCTCATGTCGGTGATTTTTTGTAATATTGCACAAAAATATTAATTTCTCATCAAGAGAACAAAAAATAGAGCACATGAATCCATACGAAATCATTGATAAGTATTATCCGGAAAATACGGAGCAGCGGCAAATCTTAGTAATACACAGTCTTTCTGTGGCCGGAAAGGCCATGAAAATACTGGATGCGCATCCCGAACTACGTTTGAACCGGAGTTTCGTGAAAGAAGCCGCCCTATTACATGATATCGGTATTTTTCAGACCAATGCGCCTACGATTCAGTGTTTCGGTTCGCATCCTTATATAGCTCACGGTTATTTGGGAGCTGAAATCTTGCGTGAAGAAGGTTTCCCGCAGCATGCACTGGTTTGCGAACGCCATACAGGGGCCGGACTATCCTTGCAGGACATTGTCGACCAGCAGCTTCCTGTACCCCATCGCGAGATGTTGCCCATAACTCTGGAAGAACAGTTAATCTGCTTTGCCGATAAATTCTTTTCTAAGACTCACCTGGACGAGGAAAAGTCGGTAGAGAAAGCCCGTCATAGTATTGCTAAATATGGTGAAGAAGGCCTAAGCCGTTTTGACAGATGGTGTTCTCTCTTTTTATAGCACTAAAAAATAATTAAATAACGAAGATTCTAACTCATAATTGGTGAAGTTTATGTACTTTTGCCACTTCAAGCGTAAACTATTAGTTAATGGCGCCATTGAAAGCAAAAATACTTATATCATCTATACTGCTGATTGTCTTACTGATGCTTCCCGATGAGGCTACGTCTCAACGTCGAAGAAGAGGAATGATTGCCCCCAATACTGCACAGAATGATTCCCTCCACGGAAATGATTCATTGAAAGCAGATACGGTTACGGTACGCATGGACTCTATCGCACCGGCTAAGAAGAAACAACCGCTCGACGCACCGGTTATTTATGAATCTAACGACTCCACAGTTTTTACTTTGGGCGGAGCCGCTACGTTGTATGGTAGCGGAAAAGTTAATTACCAGAATATAGAGTTGGCAGCGGAAGTTATTTCAATGAATCTGGATAGCAGTACGGTGCACGCCTACGGTATCAAAGACTCTTTGGGAGTGGAAAAAGGTAAACCTGTATTTAAAGAGGGAGATACCGCTTATGATACGGAAACTATCCGGTATAACTTCAAAACTAAAAAAGCGGGAATCACCGAAATCGTAACTCAACAGGGGGAAGGATACGTGACCGGAAGCAAAGCCAAGAAGGGGGCCAATGATGAAATTTTTATGGAGCATGGGCGCTATACGACTTGTGACCACCATGACCATCCTCACTTCTATATGCAGTTGACAAGGGCCAAGGTGCGTCCTAAAAAGAATGTAGTGACGGGACCTGCCTATCTGGTGGTGGAAGATGTACCTTTGCCGTTGGCTGTTCCGTTCTTTTTCTTCCCGTTCTCCAGCAGCTATTCTTCCGGTTTCATCATGCCGACTTATATGGACGACTCCAGTCGCGGTTTCGGTCTGGCAGAAGGCGGATATTATTTTGCTATCAGTGACATCATGGACCTGAAAATGACGGGAGATATCTTTACCAAAGGTTCGTGGAGACTTTCCGGATTGACCAACTATAATAAACGATATAAATACTCCGGTACGCTGCAAGCGGATTATCAGGTCACTAAGACGGGGGACAAAGGGATGCCGGATTATGCAGTTGCCAAGGACTTTAAGATTGTCTGGAATCATCGCCAGGATGCCAAGGCGAGTCCGAACAGTACTTTCTCTGCCAGTGTAAACTTCTCGACCAGTAGCTACGAACGTTCAAATATCAACAACCTTTATAATTCACAGTTGTTGACTCAGAATACCAAAACATCAAGTATCAGTTATTCACGCAGTTTCCCTGATATCGGTCTGACGCTTTCCGGAACGACCAATATTGCACAGACCATGCGTGACTCTTCCATTGCGGTGACGTTGCCCGACTTGAATATATCGTTGAGCCGTCTCTTCCCGTTCAAACGCAAGAAAGCGGCCGGGGAAGAACGCTGGTATGAAAAGATTTCTCTTAGCTATACAGGACGTCTGACAAACAGTATCCGTACGAAAGACGACCGTCTGTTCAAAGCCGGACTGAGCGAATGGGAAAATGCGATGAATCATAATATCCCTATCAGCGCTACTTTTACTCTGTTCAAATATTTGCAGGTTAATCCTTCGGTGAATTATACGGAACGTTGGTATACCCGTAAGGTAAATCAGCAATATAATGAGGAAACGCGTAGACTGGAGGCATTGCCGGGCGATACGATTAACGGTTTCTACCGGGTATCCAACTATTCGGCAAGTTTGAGTCTGAGCACCAAATTGTATGGTATGTACAAACCTCTTTTCATGAAGAAAAAGGAAATACAGATTCGTCATGTGTTTACGCCACAAGTTAGCCTGAGCGGTGCTCCGGGATTTAGCAAGTATTGGGAGGAGTATACTGATTATAACGGTGATACACAATATTATTCTCCTTTTACCGGACAGCCTTATGGCGTTCCTTCCCGTGAAGGTTCGGGAACAGTCAGTTTCTCGATAGCCAATAACTTGGAAATGAAGTATTACGACGCAAAAGAAGATACGGTCAAGAAAGTGAGCCTTATTGATGACTTGAGTGCAAATATGTCTTATAATATGGCGGCAAAGGAACGGCCGTGGAGTGATTTGAGCATAAATCTTCGTTTGAAGTTGACCAAGAGTTATACCTTTAATATGAATGCGTCATTTGCTACGTATGCTTATACTTTTGATAAAAGCGGTAATGTAGTTACCGGTAACCGGACGGAGTGGTCGTATGGTCGCTTCGGACGTTTCCAGGGATATGGTTCTTCATTTAACTATACTTTCAATAATGATACTTGGAAGAAGTGGTTCGGACCGAAAGAGGATGAAGATAAGGATAAGAAGAAGCCGGAAGGTGATGATGAAGATTCGGAAGGCTCGGAGGAAGACGGAACTGTCACTAAGAAGGTCGAGAATGCGCAAGCGGACTCGGACGGTTATCAGGTATTCAAAATGCCTTGGTCTTTGAGTTTTAGTTATTCGTTCAATATCCGTGAAGATAGAACGAAGCCTATTAACCGCCACTCTATGAGATATCCTTATACGTATACACATAATATCAACGCGAACGGAAACGTGAAAATATCCAATAACTGGTCGCTTTCATTCAACTCCGGTTACGACTTCCAGGCAAAGGAGATCACACAAACTTCTTGTACGATTTCCCGTGATTTGCACTGTTTCAACTTGTCCGCCAGTCTTTCACCTTTCGGACGGTGGAGATATTATAATGTTACTATCCGGGCAAATGCAAGCATTCTTCAGGATTTGAAGTATGAACAGAGAAGCCAGACGCAAAGTAATATCCAGTGGTACTAGGATAAGCGTAGAGTTGAAAGATATATAATTGCATTGTTGCAATATTATGGAAAAAGAAAATGGCTGTGCTATTCATTGGGTAATAGCGCAGCCATTTTCTTTTTCAACTCTCAACCTGTATTCAACTACCAGTTGATTTCCGTTTCTCCATGTGCCTTTAAATAATCATTTGTCCGGCTGAAATGCTTGTTGCCGAAGAAACCGTTATAGGCGGATAGGGGAGAAGGGTGTGCAGAGGTAAGCACTAAATGCTTGTTCCGGTCAATGAAAGCTCCCTTCTTTTGAGCGTACGAGCCCCATAAGATAAACACCAGGTGCTCCTTGCTTTCTGCCAGGGCACGAATAGCGGCGTCGGTAAATGTCTCCCAACCTCGGTTTTGATGAGAACCGGCTTGATGTGCACGTACAGTCAGTGTTGCGTTGAGCAGCAGTACACCTTGTTCGGCCCAGCGGGTTAAGTTTCCTGTGGTAGGAGCATCTGTTCCTATATCTGCTTTGATCTCTTTGAATATATTCACCAGTGAAGGCGGGAATTGTACTCCGTCGTTAACGGAGAAACAAAGTCCGTGTGCCTGACCCGGTCCGTGATACGGATCCTGTCCGATGATTACTACTTTTACCTTATCGAAAGGACAAAGGTTGAAAGCATTGAATATCAACCTTCCGGGAGGAAATATCTGATATTGGCTATATTCGCTTTTTACAAATTCTGTAAGTGTGCGGAAGTAGTCCTTGTCAAATTCCGGTTGCAAATGTGTTTTCCAACTTTCTTCTATCTGTACGTTCATAGCAATTATATAAGGTGTATATCAAGTTCTTCGCATTCTTTGCGCATATCTTCGGGCCAGATGCTGGCCTGTATTTCTCCGATATGTGCTTTCCGAAGGTAGAACATACACAAACGTGACTGTCCGATACCTCCACCGATAGATAACGGGAGAGTGTCATTCATCAGGCGCTTGTGGAAATAGAGTTCCAGTCTTTTTTCTTCGTGCTCCTCTTTCAACTGACGTTGCAGGGCCTCTTTGTCTACACGTATACCCATAGACGAAAGTTCGATAGAACGTTGCAGTACATCGTCCCAAAGCAACAGGTCGCCGTTTAGTCCGGGCAGGCCGTTCAAGCCGTTTGTTGTGTAGTCGTCGTAGTCCGGAGCACGGCCGTCATGTTTCTTGCCGTCGCTCAGTTTGCAGCCTATGCCGATAATGAATACGGCACCGTATTTCTGGCAGATAGCGTGCTCACGACATTTAGGTTCCAGGTTCGGATAGAGTTGGCGTAACTCCTCAGAGTGGATGAAATGTAACTTTTGAGGCAGGCACGGCTTGATTTGAGGATACATTTCGTATACCATATATTCTGTGCGAATCATGGCTGCATAAATGCGGTTAACGATTTCTTTCAGGAAGTTTACGTTTCTGTCTTCGTCGGTAATAACACGCTCCCAGTCCCATTGGTCTACATAGAGTGAATGTAGATTACCCAGTTCCTCGTCGGAGCGGATTGCGTTCATGTCGGTATAGATACCGTATCCCGGTTCAATGTGATAATCGGCTAAGGTCAGTCTTTTCCATTTAGCCAGTGAATGAACTACTTCTGCTTGTGCGTCGCCCAAATCTTTTATCGGGAAAGAAACAGGTCGTTCTATTCCATTCAAATCATCGTTGATACCCATGCCTTTCAACACAAACAGGGGGGCTGTCACACGTCGCAGGCGTAGTTCGGATGATAAGTTTAATTGGAAGAACTCTTTTATTTGCTTGATTCCCAGCTCGGTCTGTTTCAGGTCGAGAAGCGGTTTGTAGTTCTTAGGTTTTATCAAGTAACTCATAGGTTTGTTAAATGTTAATTGTCGGCAAAGATAGGAATAAAAATGATATATGTATTGAGATTTCTCTAAAAGATTGTCAAATTGATAAACTATGTGCTATAAAGCATTTCAAAATAACAGAGTGTTAACAGGTGTGGGTACCTTAATAACTATAAAAAAAGAAGAATCATTAGGAAGATGAGAAGATTTTTTATACTTTTGTCCTCGCATAAAAAGAATGGCCCCGTAGCTTAGTGAATAGAGCGTCAGATTCCGGTTCTGAAGGTCGTGCGTTTGAATCGCACCGGGGTCACATGGATATCCCTTGATAATCAGTAGATTATTGAGGGATTTTTGCATTTAGTGGTGTTGTTTTAAGCGCTGATAGTGTTACATATTGCATAAAAAATAAGAATTAGTTATTAAAATAAGGTAAAGCGGCAAGTTATTTCGATAATTGTATGTTCTGTAGTGAAGAAATAGTGGAATGTGAATTATAGAGAGTGGTTATTGTAAAATTCGGATAAAACGTTTTATTCGGATCATTCAATATCTATGAGTTTACGTTTGGTTATATTGATTTTGAGAAATAATTTTGTATGGCAACAGTAAAAGTAAAATTCCGTGCATCTTCCGTCGCTACGAAAGAAGGTACACTTTTCTATCAAGTGATTCATAAGCGTATAGTAAGACAAATACATACCGGATACAAGTTGTTTCCTGCGGAATGGGACGCGGTACATTCGGAGGTTGTTCTGTCTTCGGTAACCAGTGAAAGTCGGAGAGATTACTTGCTTTCTTTGAAAAATTCTCTGTTGGAGGATAGTGTAAGGCTGAAGAATATTATTACCCGTCTTGAGCGTTCAGGCATTGCTTATACTTCAGATAGTTTGGTGGAACTTTATTGTGCATCCACAGAGCATAGTGGTTTCATATCCTTTACTCTTCATCTTATCAAGGAGTTAAATCAAATTGGCAAACACCGTACCGCTGAAACTTATATGACTACATTAAACAGCTTTGTACGTTTCCGGAAAGGGAAAGATGTCTTGCTGGAAGAAGTTGATTCCAGTTTGATGATGAAATATGAGAGTTATTTGAAGTCTACCGATATTTGTCCGAATACCACCTCTTATTATATGCGGAATCTTCGGGCTATTTATAATCGTGCTGTGGAGAAGGGCTTGACGGTTCAGCGAAGTCCTTTTAAATATGTTTATACAGGGATAGACAAGACGGTCAAACGTGCTATTCCGTTAGAGGAGATTCGCCGTTTAAAGGAACTTGATCTGACAAAGAGTCCTTCTCTGGCTTATGCGAGAGATATTTTCATGTTTTCATTTTATACCCGTGGTATGTCATTCATTGATATGGCTTTTTTGAGAAAGAAAGATTTGCAGAACGGAATTCTGTCTTATCGCCGGCAGAAGACGGGGCAACAATTATTTATCAAATGGGAGAAGCCAATGCAAGAAATAATTGACAGGTATGATACTCAGGGGAGCCCTTACCTGCTACCTATTATACGAGATATGGAGGTAGACGGAAGGAAACAGTACAAGAAAACTGCCCATTTGGTGAATCAAAAACTGAAAAAACTTGGAATGCGGTTGGGGTTATCTATACCTTTAACTACGTATGTTGCCCGCCATGCCTGGGCTAGCATTGCCAAGAGTAAAAATATTTCCTTGTCTGTTATCAGTGAAGCTATGGGACACGACTCGGAGAACACTACCCGCATTTATCTCGCCTCATTGGATACTTCTTTGGTAGATAAGGCAAATAGTCTTATTCTTAAATCATTGTAGAGATAAGATAATCTACCATATAGCCATGAAACTGTAAATCGGAAATATGTATCAAAGGATATGTATGATTTGCTGTTACTTTTTTTGCACATTAAAACTTTCCTAAAGTAAGGATATAACAAAGTAAAACAGGATCCGGATACGATTTAATAGTCATTATACATCATTCTTAATTCTATAATGATATCGTACTGGTTATTAAAGAGAAACTACAAGAAGGGATAATATTGATATAAACTAAATTTGTTTAGCAAAATATAGTTCTCTCTATAAGATAAATAACAGGGTGTAAGTTTTAATTTAACAACTTAGATATCAGATAATTACAATCATTATATAATTAATGATAATTAAACATTTGTTAAGTAAATCCTTCTCTAGAAGAAGCAATTACCCAAAATTACATCTGTTTTATGCTGTTATTTCCAATAAATTACGTACCTTTGTGCCCGTTAGTATTTCTCTTATAGAGAGAAATAAGAAGTAAGGTTGTAAATAGACCTTGAATGCATCTTGTATGGTGAAGATGAAACAGTCTGATAATAACGGGGAGGAATCTCTTATTTTTTTAGAATTTGATTGTAACTGCTTGATATATAGTTCTATATATGATTGGGCAGGACTAGGATAATTGTCTTGAGGTTTTATGGCGCTTCTGAAGAATGAACAACGGATGCATTGGTATGTAATGCGTGACCTCAAACGTCCCAATGCTAAATTGCCTGCTTATAAACAGCTCAGTGATGAACATCTAGAAGTATTTACTCCTATGCAATGGCGGTTAAAGTTGAAAAATGGCAAACGAATCCGTGAAGAAGTACCGTTTATGCAGGACCTGCTTTTTATCCACGATACAAGAGAAGTTCTAGATCTGTTTGTTCGTAAAATACCGACCCTGCAATATCGTTACCAGAAAGGTGGCGGTTATTGTCAGCCTATGATGGTTGCCGATTTGGATATGGAGCGTTTTATACGTGCTGTCCGAGGTTCAGAAAATCCTAAATATTATTTACCTGAAGAGATAAGCGATACAATGTATGGTCGTATGATCCGTATTATTGGAGGTCCTTTTGAAGGTTATGAAGGCCGTCTGCTTACTACCCGTGGCTCTAAAGTCAAACGTCTTCTTGTCGAACTGCCTAATTTCTTTTCGGTGGGTGTAGAAGTAAATCCTGATTTGATAGAAATAATATAATTATGTACGATTATATACTATTATTCTAGTTGTTTATAATCAGCGTTGTAAGAATATATGATAATTAATTGGGGGATTTAAATTATGAAACACGCATTTGACCGTTTTATTCATTATTTACAGAAAAACTACTTTAGTTATTGGGTTGTATTGGGAATCGATACATTCATAGCTTTACTGTGTACTTGGGTGTCATTTATTGGCATTCATTATATTACGGAAACTTCCAAAGAAATAGTTTCGCTTTTCCATATCTTGGCGGTTTCAGTTATATCGAGTGTTTTGGGGGCTACTCTATTTCATACTTATCGTAATACGATCCGTTTTTCCCAGTTGAAGGAATTATGGAGGTTGGCGGGAAGTGTGCTCATAAAGGCTGTCTGCATAGCCATTGTCATTTGGTTTCTCCTGCCACAGACGGGATTACATAACAGTCAGAAAATAATTTTTGTACTGTTTGACGCTATGCTTACTTTTATTGTTATGGTTGGGTTTCGTATACAGTTGATTATTGTTTATGAATTCTTGCTAAATGTACTGAATAAAAAGAATATGCGTATTCTGATTTATGGTATTGATGATAAGAGTGTGGCATTGAAAGTCCGGTTACTGAACAGTTCTCATTATAAAGTTGTAGGCTTTTGTATTTATGGAACAGGTAATTCTATTCGGCGTGTGGCTGATCTTCCTGTTTATTCTTTTAAAGATGAAGAGTGCTTCAATAAACTGATTCATAAGAAATGTATCGGAGGCATCTTGTTTGCCCGCTATGAGAATACCCGTGAAGAAGAAGGACGTTTGCTTCAGTATTGTAAAAGAAACGGGTTGAAAACACTGATAGCTCCGAGTATTAGTGAGGCTGACGAAAACGGAAGTTTCCACCAGTGGGTACGTCCTATCAAGATTGAGGATTTGCTGGGTCGCTCAGAAATTCATATTAATATGGAGGAGGTGATGACTGAGTTTTGTGGCAAGGTTGTGTTGGTGACAGGAGCAGCCGGTAGTATTGGTAGCGAGCTTTGCCGGCAATTGGCTCAGATGAATATCAAGAAACTGATCATGTTTGACTCTGCCGAGTCACCTCTGCATAATGTCCGTCTGGAATTTGAGAAGAATTATCCCGGTCTTGATTTTGTTCCTGTCATTGGAGATGTCCGTGTGAAAGAGCGTCTTCGTATGGTGTTCGATATCTATCACCCTCAGGTAATCTTCCATGCTGCTGCTTATAAGCATGTTCCGTTAATGGAGGAAAATCCCTGTGAAGCTGTGCTGGTCAATGTGGTCGGTTCGCGTCAGGTTGCTGATATGGCTGTAGAATACGGAGCTGAGAAAATGATCATGGTTTCTACCGATAAGGCGGTGAATCCGACCAATGTAATGGGATGCTCGAAACGTCTGGCAGAAATCTATGTACAGAGTCTGGGATGTGCTATTCGTGAGGGAAAAGTGAAAGGTCATACCAAATTTATCACTACCCGCTTTGGAAATGTCTTGGGTAGTAACGGCTCTGTAATTCCCCGTTTTAAGGAACAAATCGAGAATGGTGGTCCTGTCACAGTGACTCATCCCGATATCATCCGTTTCTTTATGACTATTCCCGAAGCTTGTCGCCTGGTAATGGAGGCCGCTACTATGGGTGAGGGCAATGAGATTTTTGTCTTTGAGATGGGCAAGGCTGTGAAGATTGTTGACTTGGCTACTCGTATGATCGAACTTGCCGGTTATCGTCCGGGTGAAGATATTGAAATAAAGTTTACGGGATTACGTCCGGGTGAGAAACTTTATGAGGAAGTCCTGAGTGATAAGGAGAATACGATTCCTACTGAAAATAAGAAAATTATGATAGCTAAGGTACGTCATTATGAATATGCTGATATTCTTGACACTTATGCGGAGTTTGAGAAGTTGTCGCGTACAGTAAA
>NZ_MNQN01000097.1:0-87673 GCF_001915455.1 Bacteroides sp. 43_46
CCAAGCAGAAAAAGCATTTATCAAAGAGAATATGGAATTCGCCACCAAACAATATAGTTTGATGATGCAAACCCCTGCACAAGGAAAAAATGGAAAAGCTATCATGCCACACAGTATGCGCAAAGACGGTACTCCCAGCAAAGGAAGTATTTACCTTTGGACAGCAGGCTTTTTCCCTGGTACATTATGGTATCTATCAAACTACACAGGTGACAAAGCTTTGCAAGACTCTGCCTTAGTTTATACACATCAAATGGAACCCGCAAAGACCTTCACAGACAATCATGATATTGGATTCATGATGTATTGCAGCTATGGTAATGCCAATCGCTTCGCACCAAAAGACGAATATGAGGACATATTAGTAGAATCGGCACGTTCACTCTGTACACGTTTCCGCCCTCAAGCAAAAGTCATTCAATCATGGAATGGATTTCGCAGTTGGCACGGTGACAAAGTATATGATTTTCCTGTTATCATCGACAATATGATGAATCTAGAACTATTATTCCATGCCTCCAAAGTGACGGGTGATGAAAGTTTTCGTAAAGTGGCTATTTCACATGCAGAACAAGTAATGCACCATCAAGTACGTAAGGACTACAGTTGCTTCCACATCATATATTATGATAAAAAAACAGGCAAGCCCATCAAAGGAGAGACTTCTCAGGGATATTCCGATAATTCAGCCTGGTCACGTGGACAAGCTTGGGGAATCTATGGATTTACCATGTGTTACCGTGAGACGAAAGACAAACGCTTCTTGAAAACTGCAGAAAAGATGGCAGACTTCTACCTTGATCATCCCAACCTTCCTTCCGACAAGGTTGCCTGGTGGGACTTTAACGCCTTTCAAGAAGGTTACACACCCGGTATCCGTTCCAACGCCTGTAAAATGGTAAATAACTACCGCGACGCTTCCGCCGCAGCCTGCGTAGCTTCGGCATTACTGGAACTGAGTACTTATAGCAAAGGTAGCAAAAGCAAGAAATACCTGGAAAGTGCCAAACAGATTCTACATGCACTAGGTAGTACCAACTACCGTGCCGAGCTAGGTAAGAATGCAAACTTTATACTGATGCATAGTGTAGGTGCCGTACCTCACAATTCAGAAATAGATGTGCCGCTAACGTATGCCGACTACTATTTCATCGAAGCTTTACATCGTTATAACCGAATGCTGGACGGAAAAAGTCCACTATAAATAAAAGGAAAAAACATGAAAAGAAAGAATTATCTAATCTGTTTACTAACGGCTATAATACTACTGCCAATAGGAGTACAAGCCAAAGACAAGAAAAAAGGAAAGAAGAATATTCCCATGACGGAAATTCAAACCACTGGCACCCAAGATCGCGCCATATGGGTAAAGCTACTTTGGAAAATATCATATCCTGTCATCCATAACCTCGCAGAAGGAACACTACACCAGAATATGCCCATTGAGACCCGTAGCGGTGAAACAGCAGGCTACAAAGACATGACACATCTGGAAGCTGTAGGCCGCACACTCGCCGGGGTTGCCCCTTGGCTAGCACTCCCCGATGATGATACAGAAGAAGGTAAACTACGCAAGCAGATGCGTGAAGAAGTACTGAAAGGATTAAAAAATGCAGTAGATCCTGCATCACCCGACTTACTGAACTTCACCAAACACGCTCAACCTATCGTAGATGCCGCCTATCTGGTACATGCCTTCCTCCGTGCCCCCAAAGCTTTATGGGAACCATTGGATGAAGTTACAAAAGAACGCTATATTAAATCCTTCCAATCCTTACGTGATCGTACTGGTGCTTACAACAACTGGCTACTCTTCACCGGACTAACAGAATCATTTCTGTTGGGAAAAGGTGTACAATACGACCAGTTCCGTATTCGTGTAAGTAAAAATAAGGTAAAAGAATGGTATGTAGGCGATGGCTGGTATAGTGATGGTCCATCATTCAGTATGGATAATTATAACGCCTACGTGATGCATTCTATGATGGTAGCTATGCTGGAAAATCTTTTACCCAAACGTTGGGCAAGTCAGAAGGAGCTAGACGAAGCTATGAACCGCATGATACGCCACTCTGAATTTTGTGAACGTATGATAGCTCCCGATGGCACATATCCCGCTTTCGGACGTTCGGTTACTTATCGTACCGCTGCATTCCAATCGTTAGCAGACGTAGCTCTACGCAAAAAATTGCCCTCACACGTTTCTCCCGCCCAAGTACGTTGCGCCCTGACTGCCGTACACCGAAATATGTATGAGGGAAATCAGAACTTCGATAAGGATGGTTGGTTAGTGCTCGGCTTCAACGGTCATCAGCCAGAATGTGCTGATGGTTATACCTCCACTGGCAGCCTTTATATGGCAACCTTAAGTTTTCTACCTCTCGGTCTTCCCGCTGATGATCCGTTTTGGACAGATGCATACGCAGATTGGACTAGCAAAAAAGCTTGGAAAGGAGGACATCTACACAAAGATTACAAAGTGGAATACTAAAACAGGGTTATCAAATGGTCCAGAAACCAACCTTTATAACTTAGCAAGGCATGAAAATTTGTATATAAACAATAAAAATGTTGTGATTAAATAACCAATTACCATCCTCCTGTATTATCCTCTAGTATAACGGTATAGAGTTAATACAAGGGGATGGATCCAAATGGTTTAATCCGTATACCACTATCTTTTACTGCATAGCAATCTCACAATACTACCTGTAAATCAGCGTTGACAAATATTCCTCAGCAAACATCTCATTGGCGACTTCCAACAAAGTCTCTGCAGTCAAAGCCTCTATACGTTTAAAGACAAGCTCGGATGATTCGTACTTATGGTAATGCAGGAAAGTTTTCGCCATGCCCAACGCATTATTCTCAAAATTATCGGAGGCCACCCCGATTTGTCCGATCAACTGCTTCTTGGCTGCCGCCAACTGAGAAGAAGTCATTTTCACATCCCGCATTCGTTTCAGTTCCTTATAGGTCAATTTCAAACAAGTATCCATATCTTCAATATCCGTCCCGAAGTAGATGCAGAAAGCACCTGTATCGGTATAAGAAGTCAGATTGGATTCGACATTATAAACCAATCCCCTGCGTTCACGAAGAGAAACATTCAGTTTGCTGTTCATTCCAGGACCGCCGAGGATATTATTCAGCAGATAGAGTGCGGTACGTTTGTCGTCGTATGCATTATATCCACGGCTACCAATCATTACATGTGCCTGATGTGTGTCTTTAGTTACCGTTAAATGTTCAGGAATATAAAGAGGCGGAGGCGTACGGCGGTTCTCAATTTCCACAGCAGGAATATCCGACATATATTTTTCTGCCAGACGGATAATTTTCTTGAAATCATATTGTCCTTGAACGAAAAACACCATATTCCCCGGCTGATAGAACCGACGGGTAAAGGACAGGACATCCTCCGTTCGAAAACTCCTCAGAAGTTCCGGTTTCCCCAGAATGTTTCTTCCCAGCGGATGATTACGGAATATCATATCTTCGAAATCATCGAAGATCAATTCGGAAGGATTGTCTTCATAGGATTGGATTTCGTCAATAATCACTTCTGTTTCCTTTTCAATCTCATGTTGCGGAAAAGTAGAATGGAATACAATATCCCCCAGTAGCTCAAGCGCACGTTCCAGATGTTCTGTCAGGAAGGCGGAATAGACAACCGTTTCTTCTTTATTCGTATAAGCATTGAGGTCACCGCCTACATTCTCCATTCGGTTGAGAATATGCCAAGCTTTCCGTTTCACCGTTCCCTTAAAAATAAGATGTTCTACAAAATGAGCCATTCCCTGTTCATTTGCCGCTTCATCACGGGTGCCGGCATCAATCGCAAAACCACAATAAGCTACTTTTGAAAGCGTCGGTTCATGGATAATACGCAGGCCATTAGGTAATGTATATTCGTTGCAATGCATTGTTTTCTACTTCCTTATTGAATTAATGCCACAAAAATACAATAAAACTTATTGCTGTTTATAGAAAATTGCAGATATTTGTGGACTATAACAGTTACAACGTATATGGAAAAGATAGGAATTTTCTGTTCTGCCTCTGAAAACATTGACAAAATGTACTTCGAAAGTGCTCGCCGAATAGGCGAATGGATAGGACAGACAGGCAAAACGTTGATTTACGGAGGAGCCAACCTCGGACTTATGGAATGCGTAGCACGCACCGTAAAAGAAAACGGGGGTAAGGTCATTGGAGTAGTCCCGACCAAACTGGAAGAAAATGGTAGAGTAAGCTCTCTACTGGACGAGGTGATTCATACCCGCAACCTGAGCGACCGCAAAGATATAATGACGGAAAAGTCGGATGTATTGGTGGCACTGCCTGGAGGCGTAGGCACACTCGACGAAGTTTTCCACGTTATAGCTGCCGCTTCTATTGGCTACCACCACAAGAAAGTTATCTTCTATAACGAATATGGTTTCTACAACGAGCTGCTGAAAGCACTCAAAACCTTGGAAGAAAAAGGCTTTGCCCGCCAACCTTTCTCAACCTATTACGAAATAGCAAACACTCCGGATGAACTAAAAGAAAAAATAAACTGATCATATGATAGACTCCATTAAACAACTTTTGCAACAGGAAGCACAGGCTGTGCTCAATATCCCTGTAACAGACGCTTATGAGAAAGCAGTACAACTTATTGTTGAACAGATACATCAGAAGAAGGGAAAACTAGTAACTTCCGGTATGGGGAAAGCCGGACAAATTGCGATGAACATTGCTACCACTTTCTGTTCTACGGGTATTCCCTCTGTATTTCTGCACCCTAGCGAAGCACAACATGGTGACTTGGGTATCCTGCAGAAAAATGATTTGCTCCTGCTTATCTCCAACTCCGGCAAGACGCGTGAAATCGTCGAACTTACCCAACTTGCTCACAATCTGGACCCGGAACTGAAGTTTATCGTTATCACGGGAAATCCAGATAGTCCGTTGGCGCACGAATCGGATGTTTGCCTGAGTACCGGTAAACCTGCCGAAGTTTGTACGCTGGGTATGACTCCTACTACTTCGACTACTGCCATGACTGTTATCGGCGATATTCTGGTAGTACAGACCATGAAGGAAACCGGATTCACCATTGCCGAATATTCGAAACGCCACCACGGAGGTTATCTGGGAGAAAAATCAAGATCACTATGCGAAAAGTAATCGGTATCGGAGAAACAATCCTCGACATCATCTTTCGAGGCGACCAGCCTTCCGCAGCCGTACCGGGAGGCTCTGTATTCAACGGCATCGTATCCTTAGGCCGGATGGGAGCAAACGTCGGTTTCATCAGCGAAACCGGTAACGACCGCGTGGGAAACATTATCCTGCAATTCATGCGTGACAACAATATCCCGACCGACCATGTGAATGTATTCCCTGACGGGAAATCACCGGTATCTCTGGCTTTTCTCAATGAGCAAAGTGATGCCGAATATATCTTCTACAAGGATTACCCCAAACAACGTCTCGATGTCCTGTTCCCCAAACTGGAAGAAGACGACATTGTCATGATAGGCTCCTACTACGCCTTGAATCCGGTATTGCGGGAAAAGATTCTCGAACTGCTCGACCAGGCGCGCGAGAAAAAAGCTATTATCTACTATGACCCCAACTTCCGTTCTTCACACAAAAACGAAGCGATGAAACTCGCTCCCACCATTATCGAGAATTTGGAATATGCGGATATTGTACGAGGCTCATTGGAGGACTTTTTCTATATGTACGGCATGCAGGACGCGGACAAGATATACAAGGATAAAATCAAATTTTACTGTCCTCGGTTTATCTGTACTGCGGGAGGAGAAAAAGTATCACTCCGTACAAATTTAGTTAATAAAGATTATCCGATAGAACCATTGGAAGCTGTCAGTACCATTGGAGCAGGTGACAACTTCAATGCCGGGCTGATCTACGGATTACTTAAATACGACGTCAGATATCGTGATTTGAACAACCTGAACGAAGCAACCTGGGATAAGGTTATCCAGTGCGGAAAAGACTTTGCCGCAGAAGTCTGCCGGAGTTTCAGCAACTCCGTATCCGTAGAATTTGCGGAAAGCTATAAATAATACCCGCGAAATAGAATAGCGGTACAATATTTTATTAACTGATAAATGATAGTTGATTCAACTATATTGACTATCTTTGCACCCGAAATAAAAGATATACAGAGATTTAATGAAGACATTTGAAGAGCTTGGCGTTTCTCCGGAGATACGTAGAGCAATTGAAGAAATGGGATACGAGAATCCCATGCCGGTACAAGAGGAAGTGATTCCGTACCTTTTAGGAGAAAATAATGATGTAGTAGCTCTTGCACAGACAGGAACAGGTAAAACAGCCGCATTCGGCCTGCCCTTGCTCCAACAGATTGACGTAAAGAACAGAATTCCACAATCGCTTATCCTCTGCCCTACTCGTGAGCTTTGTCTCCAGATAGCAGGAGATTTGAACGATTATTCCAAATACATTGACGGGCTGAAAGTACTCCCGGTATACGGTGGTTCTTCTATTGACAGTCAGATACGCAGCCTGAAACGCGGTGTACATATCATCGTGGCCACTCCCGGACGTTTATTGGACTTAATGGAGCGCAAGACCGTATCCTTGTCCACTATTCGCAACGTGGTAATGGACGAAGCGGACGAAATGCTGAATATGGGATTTACGGATAGCATCAATGCTATTCTTGCCGATGTTCCCCAAGAACGTAATACGTTGCTTTTCTCTGCAACAATGAGCCCGGAAATTGCGCGTATCTCAAAGAACTATCTGCGCAACGCTAAAGAAATCACTATCGGCCGCAAGAATGAAAGTACCAGCAACGTAAAGCACGTTGCCTATACCGTTCATGCTAAAGATAAGTATGAAGCACTGAAGCGTATCGTAGACTATTATCCGCAAATTTACGGTATCATTTTCTGCCGCACACGTAAGGAAACACAGGAAATTGCAGATAAACTGATGCAGGAAGGTTATAATGCCGACTCATTGCACGGTGAATTGTCACAGGCACAACGTGACGCCGTGATGCAGAAATTCCGTATCCGTAACCTGCAACTGCTCGTTGCTACGGACGTAGCTGCCCGCGGGCTGGACGTGGACGACCTGACACACGTCATCAATTACGGATTGCCGGATGATACGGAAAGCTATACTCACCGTAGCGGACGTACAGGACGTGCCGGCAAGACAGGTACTTCTATCGCCATTATCAACCTGCGTGAGAAAGGGAAAATGCGTGAGATTGAACGTATTATCGGCAAGAAGTTTATTCCCGGAGAAATGCCGACTGCAGCAGGAATTTGTCAGAAACAGTTACTTAAAGTAATTGACGACCTCGAGAAAGTAAAAGTAAACGAAGAGGAGATTTCTGAATTCATGCCCGATATTTACCGTAAGCTAGAATGGTTAAGTAAGGAAGACTTGATTAAACGAATGGTTTCTCACGAATTTAACCGCTTTGCCGAATATTACCGCAACCGCGCAGAAATAGAAGTACCGACCGATAGCCGTGGCGAACGTACCGGAAGAGGTGACCGAAAAGAAGGTGGTTTCGAAAAAAGAAGCCGGAAAGCTGCTCCGGGCTTCAACCGTTTATTCATTAACTTGGGCAAAACGGACAGTTTCTTCCCCAGTGACCTCATCGGCTTGCTGAATAGCAATACACGTGGACGCATTGAATTAGGACGTATCGACTTAATGCAGAACTTCTCTTTCTTTGAAGTTCCCGAAAAAGAGGCTATCAATGTCGTAAAAGCTCTAAGCCGTGCGAAATGGAACGGACGGAAAGTCGTAGTAGAAGTATCTAGTGAAGAAGGCGGAAAAGGACATGAAAACGGTTCAAGTGAACGCAAAGGCGGAAAACGATTCGGCAAAGGAGAAGATCGTACTCCACGCTACGACAATAAAGATAGAAAAACAAAAGATGCTTCTACCAAAGGTCCAAAATCCGGCAAAAAAGAAAAACCGAGTCGTGCAGAACGAGGCTATTCGGATGCTCGCGGTCCAAAAAAGAAAGACGACTGGCAGGAATTCTTTAAAGACAAAGAACCAGACTTCAGTGAAGAAGGGTGGGCACGCAGAAAACCAAAGAAATAAAAACTTTCAAAGCAAAAACCATAGAATTCCCCTTTTGAGGGAATGGTTACTTCTTTAAAAAAGTTGTACCAAAAACGTTTATATAACCTTTTATAAGGTGAGTTCAATATAAACTTAATGATTATGCTTCCCTTCCTTTGGAAAGGAAGGAGAAGCATGAGAATGAAGTTATATCAAACTCACCTTATTTTTAATTCTTTTATCAGATTCCCCGCTTTCCCGTATTTCTCGATAATAAAGAGCATATAACGCACATCCACACCGATACATCGTTGTAAATCGGGTTCAAATACAATATCACTGCTCATGGCTTCCCAATTGCCGTCAAACGCCAGACCGAGCAACTCTCCCTTACCGTTGAACATGGCACTGCCGGAGTTTCCTCCTGTTATATCATTGTTGGAGATAAAGCAGACATTCATATCTCCCTGTTCATTGGCATACCTGCCGAAATCGCGGGAAGATAATAAAGACAAGAGTTCCGGCTGCACGGCAAAGTCAATGTCTCCGGCATGCTCTTTTACCTTCTCAAAGATACCTTTCACTGTTGTATAATAGCCGTAAGTAGCCCCGTCGAAAGGAGAATAACCACTGACCGTCCCGAAACTGAGCCGCATGGTCGAATTGGCGTCGGGATAGAAATTACGGTCGGCATACATACGGCGCATGGCATCATTGAATAAGCGCTCTCCCTGTTCGATCTGCTCGGAAGCTTCGGAAATACTCTGGTTCATCTCATAATATTTCACAATCAGGTCAAGACTCAAAGATACGGCAGGGTCTTCAATCAGATTATACGTCGTATCCCGTTCCAGAAAGCGTTTCAAACCTTTAGGCGAGGTTATATTGGATGTTGCATACAAGGAGTCTACATAGGCTTGGATATTCCCGTTATAGAGCGTGTCGATCTTATCGTACATAGCGGGAAGATACTTCTTGTCCACTTTCGTTTGATACTCTTTCAGCATGGCGGCAAAGACTTCCTTGTCAATGGCAGTATCCAGGTTGTCATACTTTTCCAACAGCTTCTTCATACGGCTTACCACTTGCTTTTCTTCCGCCTCAAAGTCGAAGTTCAGAATTTCAAGCGCAAGCTGAACCAATTCAGGACCATTGATAAATGCTTCACCGAAATAAGCCAAGGCACGGTTTATCTCACGACGATTGCCATAATTCAGCTCCAGGGAAGAGAATAAACGGATAAGTTTCTCCCTTTCTTCGGGATGCGCCTGAATCCATTCGCGCAGTGCAGCCTCAGCAGCACGTTTCTTTTCCAGCACTTTCAGGTGTTGGATCGCTTTATTGGTTCCGATACTATTCTTCCAGTAATTAGAGCTTTCATCGTACTTTGAGGCATACTTGATACGGATGTCCGGACGACGGTCCATTTCCCGCTTCCAAATAGCCTGTTTCACTCCACGCACGTCAATCATAGCCTGATTGATGCCGTTCATCATCTCCTCGATACCATACGAAGAGAGATAACGCTCCGTACTCCCCGGATAACCGAGCGTCATACAGAAAGAGCCTTCCTTATATCCTTCCAAAGAGACAGGAGCTACATATTCAGGATGATAGGGCACATTGTCCGGAGAATAATCCGCCGGACCGTTCTGAGTGTTCGCATAGATACGGAATACGCTGAAATCGCCCGTATGACGCGGCCACATCCAGTTGTCCGTATCCCACCCGAACTTACCGACAGAGGAAGGGGGAGCAAATACCAGACGGACATCATTATAATCACGGTAAACAGACAGCCAGAACTCATTTCCCGCATAGTAGGCGTCAACAATACCCGTCAAGGTGGAGTCCTTTTCCGATACTTCCATCCCGATTACATTCATCACAGAATCGACTGCCACCCGCCGCTCGGATTCCGTCTTAGCGTGTTTGGCGGCAGACAATACCCGCTTGGTCACATTTTCCGTACGAAGCAGGAAACGGACATATAACTCGGGATTCGGCAGTTCTTCTTCGAGGCTACGGGCCACAAAACCGTCTTTCAGATAATCATGTTCTACCGAAGAATGCTGCTGGATACTACTGAAACCGCAATGATGATTGGTGAACACCAACCCGTCTTCCGATACGACTACTCCCGAACAAAAGCCGCCGAAACTGACAACGGCATCCGCCAGACACGGCTTCTTCGGATTATATAATTTATTTACAGGCATCTGCAAACCAAGTTCTCTCATTACCCGGTCTGTTTGCTTATTCTTCTTAAGATTTCCCAATAGCCACATTCCCTCATCGGCAAAAGCATTCGACAAGCAAAGAGCAAGGACAATAACTGCGGTCAGTCTGAATTTCATGCTATTATTTTTAGATTCTTTATTCGGTAATCAACCTCAACTTTTTCGCCCCTACCCGGGCTTTCAGCCACTCGCTGATTTTCTCTTTCTCCGTATTCGTCGGATGTTTGGCAAACTTCATGACAGCCAGCGTCACCGTATCCGTTTTCATCGAATCTACCCGTACTTCGAGCGAGTGAGCAATGGAAAGCGTAGTGATAGAAGGATAAAGCACCTTCAGTTCCGGCACCAGTGTACGACTCATTTCATCATACGATTTATATTGTTGGAGAGTTGTCTCCAGTTGAGTTATTTTGACTTTCTGTTCCTGAAGCCGTTGTTCGCTGTTCTTGTAGAAGTCTTCCATTACCATGGCACGGATAGAAGACACATCCACCGCTTCGTTGTTCATACCCTGCAATACTATCAGCTTGGTATCTTCAAGTTTATACTCTTTCAGTTTACTGCGGGCTATGGAGATCGAAGCGTCCGGCACTTCCGAGCCGATCAGGACAACACGGACTTCCTTATGTTCATAGCTGACCTTTTTATCAAGCACTTGCGTATTCTCGAATCCCAACTGTTCGTTGATAAACCGGTTGGCCGCCGCTTCATAGAAAGTACTTTTGATAATGCCGAATGTCAGATAAACAGCCGGGCACATCGTCAGAATCACAATCAGGATGATATATTTACGCACCGTCTTTTCACGGTTTTTATCAACGAACTCTTTCCGCTGGAAATGCATCACACGCACACCGATAAAAGTTGCGAGGCTAATGAATACGGAGTTTATGAAGTAGAGGTAAAAGGCTCCCAGAAAATAGATCAGATTACCGGAAGCCAGCCCGTAACCTGCCGTACAAAGCGGCGGCATCAATGCCGTAGCGATAGCGACACCCGGAATTACGTTCCCTTTTTCTTTCGTAGAAAGAGCCACCACACCTGCCAGACCACCGAAAAGTGCGATGAATACGTCATAAATTGTCGGCGATGTGCGGGCCAGCAACTCTGACTGCGAACCGGCAATAGGCGCCAGAAGGAAGAAGATTGTCGCCGTCGTCACACTGAAAGCGGTCGTAATAAGAAAACTCTTTAAAGAACGTTTCATCAGTTCGAAGTCGTTCAAGCCGACAGAAAGCCCTACTCCCATGATAGGCCCCATCAACGGAGAAATCAACATGGCACCGATGATCACGGCGGTAGAGTTCACATTCAAGCCAAGTGACGCCATGAAAATGGCAAAGATAAGAATCCACAGGTTCGCCCCCTTGAACTCCACACCTTTACGGATAGAATCAACTGTTGCCAGTTCATTATCCTTATCCTTTCTCAAATCCAGATATTCGCCTAAAAAGGACTTTATGGCGAATTTATTACGTTCATCTGTCTTCATAAGTTATTTCTTCTTTATAAATCGATTAATAACAGGTAGCTGACTTAACGGCAAATCTTTCTTGACGATGTATGCTACAAACAACAATAAAAGCACAGTACGGAAAGCCAGACGGAGCACAAGATCAGAAATCGGCACTTGTTCGCCGATCACATACAGTACCGCAGCAAGCAGGATATAAAGCCCCAGACTTTTCAAGTCATACTGAATCGGATACTTCTTCTGTCCCATCCAATAGGACAACAGCATAATCACCCCATATCCGGCAACAGAAGCCCACGCAGAAGCGATATAACCATACACAGGCACAAACACAATGTTCATCACCACAATAATGGCACATCCTATCAGTGAGAAATAAGCCCCCCAACGTGTTTCATCCGTCAGTTTATACCAAAAGGAAAGATTGAAATAGATTCCCTTACATATTTCTGCAAGCATCACAACAGCCACTACTCCCAGCCCTTCCCAATATCCTCTTGCCACCAGATAGCGCAACAAATCCAAATAGAACATCACGGCAAGGAAAGCCAACAATGAGAAGATGAGGAAATATTTCATTGCAGCCGCATACATTTTACGATTGTCCCCTTCTCTGTCTTTTCCAAAAACAAAGGGTTCGTATGCATAACGGAAAGCCTGCGTAAACATAGCCATTACCATAGCAATCTTACTGGTAGCCGCATAAATGCCCAACTGGACCAGTCCTTCCTGACGATCCTCGAAAAGAAACGGATAAATCATCTTATCCACCGTCTGATTCAGAATACCGACCAGCCCCAGAATCAACACCGGGAAAGAATATACTATCATTCGTTTTAGCAGTGCCTTGTCCAACTTATAAGCAAAGCCTCTCAATTCAGGAATAAAGAAGAACATCTGCACTGCCGAAATAATCAGATTACTGATGAAAATATAACCTACCAGATAATCCGGATCATAAAACCAGGAAACCGTTGCCGGAAAATGAACATTCAGCCACGGACAGAGCAACAGAAAGAACAGATTCAAGCCGATTCCACCGATAATGGAAAGCAGTTTAATAGCCGCAAACTTAATCGGTCTTTTCTTATAACGTAAGTAGGCGAAAGGAATGCACTGGAAAGAATCCAAAGCCACCACCATAGCCATCATCGCTATAAACTCGGGATGATTGCCATAATCCAGCAGATTGGCGATCGGTTGCAGGAACAGTAGACAGAGAAGGACGAAAATCAAGGATACCCCGCCTACTGAAAGCAAAGAGTTTGCATACACTTTCATCGGATCTTCCCCTGATTTATTGGCAAAGCGGAAGAAACCCGTTTCCATACCGAACGTGAGCAGTACGAGCATCAAAGCTGTAAATGCATAGACATTTGATACTACTCCATAGCCTCCGGAAGAAGCCGGTAAAACTGCTGTGTACAACGGTACCAGCATATAATTGAGGAATCGACCGACAATACTACTCAGTCCATAAATCGCAGTATCTTTTGCTAATGATTTCAGTCCAGCCATGTTCTATTTTATCAGATTAATGATATTATAATACTACCTTCACCAAAATTGATTAAAAGTCGGTAGTATCTCCATTCTCCTCCTTCGGGAAGGAGGAGTACCCGTAGGGGGAGGTGGTAGGATTTTCTCTCCTTTTTTTCACAACCTCCCGAATCTCCTCCACAATCCGCGTAGGATTCTCAAATACGACTCTATTCTCAAAACGTATTACCCAAATATTTTTCTCATTGACGAGAAAACGTGCACGATTATCAGCATAATCCATAGCTTCCGTAGTAGAATGTACTTCACCGTCCAACTCTATCCCCAGCCGGAATTGCGGGCAATAAAAGTCTAAAATATAAGGACCGACACTATGCTGCCGACGAAACTTAAGTCCATCTATTTGCTGCCCTTTGATTAACTTCCAGAGAGTGGCTTCGGCAGAAGTACTCATATTTCTTAGATCTTTTCGAACGGATTTTAGTTCGGGCTTATTCATTATATCGTGCATAGATAATTGTTTTATGTATTCACCTACCACCTCCCCCTACGGGTACTCCTCCTTCCCGAAGGAGGAGAATGGAGATACTACCGACTTTTTACTTTAATCAATTCCGGTGAAATGGTACCGCCCACTATCAGTCGTTAAACAATGTTTTCTGACTGTTATAAAGGCTTCTTCCCAAATGTTTGTAGGCAAGTTCGGTCACCTCACGTCCGCGAGGAGTACGCTTCATGAATCCTTCTTTTATCAGGAAGGGTTCGTAAACTTCCTCAATCGTCCCCGCATCTTCCCCCAAAGCCGTAGCAATGGTAGTGATTCCCACAGGACCGCCCTTAAACTTGTCTATAATCGTACAAAGTATCTTGTTGTCTATCTCATCCAGACCGTACTTGTCAATATTCAATGCCTCCAGTGCAAACTGGGCTATTTCCGTGTCAATAGAACCGGAACCCTTCACCTGTGCAAAGTCGCGCACCCGGCGGAGCAAGGCATTGGCAATACGCGGCGTCCCACGGCTGCGGGAAGCAATCTCTCCTGCCGCACGCAACGAGCAAGGCACATCCAATATGGAAGCGGAACGACGGATAATGTTACTCAAGATATCATCATCATAGTATTCCAGATGCAGATTGATTCCGAAACGTGCACGGAGCGGTGCCGTCAGCAGACCACTGCGTGTTGTTGCGCCAACCAGCGTGAAAGGATTCAGATCTATCTGGATGCTACGTGCCGAAGGCCCTTTATCAATCATGATATCAATGCGATAGTCTTCCATGGCAGAATAAAGATATTCTTCCACCACAGGCGACAAGCGATGAATTTCATCAATAAAGAGTACATCATTCGGTTCGAGACTGGTCAGCACACCTGCCAAATCTCCCGGTTTATCGAGCACCGGACCGGAGGTTACCTTAAAGCCGACTCCCAACTCGTTGGCAATGATATTTGAAAGCGTTGTTTTTCCCAATCCGGGAGGTCCGTGCAGCAGGACATGGTCGAGTGCTTCGCCACGCAAGCGTGCCGCCTTCACAAAGATGCGAAGGTTTTCCACCACCTTATCCTGTCCGCTAAAGTCCTCAAAACTCAACGGCCGGAGTGCATTCTCAAAATCCCGTTCCCTTGAAGTAAGCTGATGTTCGCGTATGTTAAAATCTTCCTGTTCCATTTATTTCTTGAAAGTAGGAGACAAAGATAGAGATTTACATTCATTTTCAGTACAAGAAAAACGAATAAAAACTCCGGGCACGCTCTGAATGGCAGCTATCGGAAGGCTATTTATAAAGATTTAAGAGAATATAGGGCCAACCTTGTGCCAACGTATTGGCACAGCCATGCCACCCTGTTGGCACTATCGTGCCACTGCGATGGCACAGTTGTGCCAGCGGGGAAGCACTGTCTGTGCAACGAAGTCTTCATCTATGACGTGTCGGGAGACAACCTTTTATCCTGTTATTAGTTTATTTGAAACGTAATAACTACTTTTGCATCATCTATATACACGCTATCAACTATGGTTTTAAATTACATCTGGATAGGATTCTTTGTCGTCGCCTTTATTATCGCCCTTATAAAAGTAATTTTCCTGGGAGATACGGAGATATTTACGGCTATCATGAACTCTACATTCGATTCGTCAAAGACAGCTTTCGAAATCTCGTTGGGACTTACGGGAGTATTGGCCCTCTGGCTGGGTATCATGAAAGTCGGAGAGAACAGCGGACTGATTAATGCTCTGGCACGTTTCCTGAGTCCGGTACTCTGCCGATTGTTTCCGGATATACCTAAAGGACATCCGGTGTTAGGCTCTATCTTTATGAATATGTCCGCCAATATGCTCGGACTGGACAATGCCGCCACCCCGTTGGGACTAAAAGCGATGAAAGAATTGCAAGAGTTGAATCCGAAAAAAGATACCGCTTCCAATCCGATGATTATGTTTCTGGTGATTAATACTTCCGGCCTCATCATCATCCCGATCAGTATCATGGTTTACCGGGCACAAATGGGAGCTGCCCAGCCTACGGATGTATTTATTCCTATTCTGTTAAGTACCTTCATTTCCACTCTGGTCGGGGTCATAGCAGTCAGTATCGCCCAGAAGATAAACCTGATCAATAAGCCCATTCTGATTTTAATGGGTATCATCTGTCTTTTCTTCTCCGGTTTGATTTACCTGTTCCTAAGTGTTTCTCGGGAAGATATGGGCACTTACTCTACCCTGATAGCGAATATTCTTCTGTTCAGTGTCATTATCCTGTTTATTTTAACGGGTGTCAGAAAGAAGATTAACGTATATGATTCTTTCGTGGAAGGAGCCAAGGAAGGGTTTACGACAGCTGTGCGCATTATTCCTTATCTGGTTGCTTTTCTGGTAGGCATTGCGGTATTCCGCACTTCGGGAGCCATGGATTTTCTGGTGGGAGGTATCGGATACGTAGTAGGACTATGCGGAGTCGACACAAGCTTTGTGGGAGCACTGCCCACTGCATTGATGAAATCGCTTAGCGGCAGCGGTGCCAACGGGTTGATGATTGATACAATGAAGGAACTAGGGCCGGATTCGTTTGTAGGACGCATGAGTTGCGTGGTACGCGGGGCGTCGGATACCACATTCTACATCCTTGCCGTTTACTTCGGCAGCGTAGGTATCACCAAGACCCGCAACGCCGTCACCTGTGGCCTGATAGCCGACTTCTCGGGTATCATAGCCGCTATCTTAATCAGTTATTTATTTTTCTTTTAAATCATAACATTCAATTATGGCTGTAACTTATCAAACAGAAGGCATCAAAATGCCTGAAATCAAGAAACGCGAGACTACGGAATGGATCAAAGCCGTAGCTGCTTCCTATGGAAAAAGACTCGGTGAAATCGCTTATATTTTCTGTTCCGATGAAAAAATTCTGGAAGTAAACCGCCAATATCTGCAACACGACTACTACACGGACATCATTACTTTCGACTATTGTGAGGGCGACCGCCTGTCCGGAGACTTGTTCATCAGCTTGGATACGGTACGCACCAATGCAGAACAATTCGGCGCTTCTTATGACAATGAACTCCACCGTGTCATTATTCACGGGATACTTCATCTTTGCGGTATAAACGATAAAGGACCCGGAGAACGGGAAATTATGGAAGCGGCGGAAAATAAGGCGTTGGCAATGCTACACTAAATACCAGACTTTCTCAATCATCCTCTATAAATGGAAAAACGCCCTATCGTAATCACTACGACAGGGCATTCTCATTAGCCTTCGCTAATTAACATTAAATTATTTAAGAGAGAGATTTATTACTTCTTGTCGGGAGCCACTTCCGAAGTGACTAACTTCTTGATAGACTTGGTATTCAGATACAGGAAAGCCAACCGTGGAGGTCCGTCCTGCGCAACCAATTCCAATGAATCAGGTGTTATGTAACCTATACGTTCACGTGTCTTATACACTTCCACCTTTCCATCTTCTCCTTTGCTAAACCCTTCAACGATTAAATAACCATCTTTATCAATCTTCCAAGTCTTCAAATCCAAAGAGGGAATATTGACGGCAGAGCATTTCCCACCTTTTTTAAACTCAAATCCTTTCAGTTCACCGGTAGACTGATAGGTATAAGGATTGCACCATTTACCTATAATTTGTTTCTCCACCTTCTTCTGTCCATAGCTGCTGAATGCAAAGCAAGACAGAGCCATAACTGTCATTAATAGTTTCTTCATTTCATTTATTTTTCTAGTAAATCATATTTTTGGTCAATGCCACGTTCTCTCAGATGAATACCCTCTTTCATCCAACGCGGTTCTTTTGTTCCTTTCAGGTAATAGTCGAAGAATTGCATCATCCGGATAGTCCAGTCCTTCTGGGCAGCCTGATTACTAAGGAAATGTCCTTCACCTTTGTAGTTGAGATGCCATGCCGGACGCTGTAAACGGCGCATAGCCAAATACAAGGCACGCCCCTGTTCATAAGCCACGGCCTCATCTTTGTCATTATGCCAGATCAGTAACGGCGTATGTATTTTATCGGCCTCTATGATAGCGGAGTTTGCCAGATATTTGTCCTTGGCTTCCCACAAATTCTTTCCCATACGGCTTTGCCATTCTTCGTACATGAAATAACGCGGTAAACCGCTTCCACCACGAATGCCCAAATAACCGGTCACCATATCAGTGATAGGAGCACCAATATTGGCACAAGTAAATAGATCGGTTTTAGTCACCAGATAACTGGTTTGGAATCCCGACCAGCTATGTCCTTGCAGACCTATCTTTCCCGGATGTGCTATCCCCTGCTCTATCAAATATTTGGTTCCGCTTACTACGGCATCATAACAACTCTGTCCCGGTGTTCCTATAGTGAAATGCACATCCGGCATGAATACGATATATCCGTTGCTGACGAAATACATCACATCACCCATTGCGCTGCTCAACATCGGAGCATGATAAGTATTCAATCCACCTGAATGCGTTTCATAGAATTGTACCAGTACGGGATATTCTTTTTGAGGATCATAATCTTCCGGCAGATAAAGTATTCCCTTATTGGGTTTATTCTCATAGTTTGTCCATTCCACCAACTTTGCAGTTCCCCATTTGTATTCACTTTGCTGAGGATTAGCATTCGTTATACGGATCGGATCGGAGAAATCGGCTTTGCTCCACCACAGATCACGGAATTCTGACATATTCTGACGATTCCAGATGCAATACTTCTGATTATCCGAGAAACGATGAATCGCATAGATATAAGGACCTTCCGCAAGCTTCTTCAAACGACCTTTCATGTCAAGCGAATAAATGCCTTCATCCATCGTATTCTCATCCCACACGCTGACTACAACCGTCTCGTCCGGTTTGAAAACTTCCTTATCAATATTGCTGGTCATTTTACGGATAGATCTCTTATTTTTGCGGCCATATCCCTTGGTGAAACATTCCGGCTGACGTTCTCCGGTTAAATCTATCTTCCACCAGTCATAAGCATCGTAAATCAGTACATTATTACCATCAGCAGTCCAACCTGCAATTCCATAGGCAGGCGCAGGATTCGGTTTATCATAAGTTTCCTCGAATACCGGATAACCAATAGCTGTTGAAATATCGGTAACCTTACCCGTTGTTCCGTCAAACTTATTCCATACCTGTGCAACAGGATCATACATCACAGCCCATTTACCGTTCATTGACCACTTCGGCCTTGTCCGATAGCTACGTCCTACCAATTGCTTTTTTCCTGTATGCACATTCACAGAATAGATATCAAACGGCACTTCATTAAGCCATTCTTTCTGCATACGATAGGGAGTTTCGTCCGTATAAAGCACATAATGTATTTCTTCTGCACGGTCCGGTTCCAACAAATCAGCATGACCGGGAGCTACTTCCGTCAATTTTCCGGAAGCAATATCATAGATATATTTTGAATATTGAGGACGGAAATAACGACCACGAGTCTGCAACGTAGGAACTTCATATTCATCCCAAGTCCACAGCTCCAGTTCGAAACTCTTATCCGGCTTTACTTCCTCTTCTTTTTTATCTTTATTTACTTTCTCCTGATAAGGTCTGAGTTCCATTGTCAGGAACTTCTGACTGTGCGACAGAGTGGCCCGCGCAAGTTCCATTCCTGCCGGTAGAATCACCTCTTTACGGTCGAAGACCAAATCGCAGGTATTCTTCTTTAAAGAGAAATTATACCATAGCGAATCCTTAATACTGAATTCTCCTGTCATCAGTTTTGTATCCAAACTGAAAGAAACAGGTTCTTTCTTTACAGCACTCTGATAGATAGTCTGATAGGGTCCCGTCAATGGGCCATAACACAATGCGTTTCCTTTTGCCTGCCTGCGTACAAAAATGATAGAACGTCCTTCATTGTATAAGGTATAATAGCCAATACTGTCAATCTGAAAAGCAGTACCGGTTTTCAGATGGCGAACCACCAAACGATTAAAAGACGGGACATGATTGACCGTATCTTTCGGAACGTTTGTCACTGAGACTGAATAAGGAGTTCCATTTACCGGCCGGAAAGATTCCTTATATTTCCATTCTTTCTTGATACCTGAAGGAAGTTCCATCAGGATCGTCTTCATATTTCCTGTAGAGTCAGCCTTCTGATAAGAAAGAGCTTGATCCGAATTATAAAACTCAATGTTTTCCACATCATCCAGCAGAATCTCCTTGCGGGTACGTGTATCAAACAGATGTACAGTTTTTGCGTCGGTGTTTTCAGGATTGTACTCCATAGGTGCAATCCGGTAGGTAACCCAACGTCCTGTCGGGGAGATATCCGGCGATTCAACACGCTTCCACGACATGCAGGCTTCAATGTCAACCGGCTTCTTCTGTGTTTGAGCATCGACACTCGGGACAAAACCGGCTAACACTCCCACTATTAATCCGATTCCCATTATTGTCTGCTTCATTTTATCTTCTCCTTTCATCTTTTATCATATCTTTATTCAAATCAATATCACAGTCTGCCGAGTTATCATGTAACAACAGACGTGCAAAATGACGCCACATTTTATGCTCAAAAAAGCTCTCGGACTCACCGAAGAATCCATGAGTACATTTAGGTAACACAAACATATCAAAGTCCTTGTCCGCTTTAATCAATGCATCTACCAGACGTAAAGTATTGGCCGGATTCACAGTCTGGTCTATGGCACCGGTAAACAGCAGCAATCCATGTTTGTAATTCTTCGCCAACTCCTGATTCGGACGCACACGTACACTATAATCATACGTTTTGCTCTCTACTCCCAAACTGTCTTTAGTCGTTGTCACCTTCTCATCTACACCATAATGAATCTCCACGAAACCTTTATTGTAAATACGATTGTCATGGTTACCGGCCGATGAGACAGCAGCCGAATAAAAGTCCGGATAAGTGCAAATAGCGGCAGCCGACATAAATCCGCCGCCTGAATGACCGTAAATACCTACCTTGGTAGCATCTATAAAGGGATAACGGGCAGCCAGTTGTTCGATAGCATATTTATCATCCGCCAGCGGATAATCGCGCATATTATTGTATCCATAGGTATGATAAGCCTTTCCACGCATTGGAGTACCCCCTCTGTGGCCTACGGTAATTACAATGAATCCCAGTTGAGCCAAACGGGTGTTATAAACATCATTTATTGTGAAACGAGTCGGCACGTACTCGAAGAACGGCCCCGGATAAACATTTGAAATAATAGGGTAAACTTTCGTCGAATCAAAATCGGCGGGCTTCCACATCACACCATAAAGGTCGGTTACTCCGTCGGCAGCTTTTACTTTAAAACGTTCCGGAGCTTTCCAGCCCATTTCATAGACAGGTTGCAAGTCCGGTTTCTCCAATGTCATGATTACCTTCCCATTCCGGTTGCGAACCACGTTTACCGGCTCCTGCGACACGGTAGAATATGAATCTACCAGATAGCGACAGGAGGGAGAGATACTGACTTCGTGTGACGCATTCTCCGGCGTCAACAGACGGAGTGCATTCGGACGATCCAAATGAGCTTCATAAAGAATATAGTAATAAGGGTCAATTCCTTTCTCCCGTCCATAACCATAGAAATACATCTTGCGTCCGACAGTATCAATCTGCGCAACCGGGCCGGCTACCCAAGTACCGTCTGTCAGTTGATTCTTCAGGTTTCCTGTTGCTGTATCATACAGATAATAATGTCCCCAACCGTTACGTTCGGAACGGAACAGGATTTCTTTTCCGTCATTCAGGAAAGAAACATTACGCATCTGATAATCGAGATACGGCTTGTTTTCTTCATGAATCACCACACGCACTTTTCCGGTCTCTACATCCACTTCGCAAATATCCGACTGGTTCCATGTACGGTTATAGCGTTGGAAGTACAAGCGCTTTCCGTCTTTTGACGCATACAATACATCAATATACTGATCCGGCCAACGATTGATATCCACCTTCTTAACTTCCCGCTTGTCTATATCTCCCAACAGTAATTCATATTGAGTCACATTTTTATCGCCGGCCAATTCAGCTTTATAAGTGATCAGTTCAGGAGAAGGCTTGGATAAAGAATTAATAACCCACAAGTCACGGACTTTCCGGTTGTCTTCACGGACAGCGTAGAAACGGTGGCTTCCCGGAATCCAGTGAGCCGATTCGGCTCCGAAACGGCCTTCCATCTTGCCTTCGTCTTCACGGTTGAATGTATAATCCGGCATACCGTCCGTCGTCAATTGAACCGGAATTGTATCCTGTCCCTTTTTCGGGTTTCCAACGAAATACAAGTTATCCTTACTGGCATAAAGAAAATACAAGCTATCCGGAGAATATTTCATCCAATACGGATCGCCGGTTTTATACGTCGGCTTCTCATCGAGTTGCTTCAATTCTTTTGTATGGATATTGTATGTATAAAGTCCGCGGTCAAAATCAATACGAATGGTTTCGTTGTCCTTCATAAATGTGAAAGACAAATGCGGATCTGCCGAAGAATAGGCTTTCTTGGTATATACTGCAATTTTGCTCAATAACTCATCCGTATCAAACAACAATCGTTTCTCCTTCTTCTTCGGATTGACATAATAATATTTCTTTCCTTCACGTGTTGTAAAAGAGTAATAAAAGCAATCCGTATCGTTGATAAACGTCGGTCTGACTTCTGTAGAATACTTATCTATAGGATTTTGCTCCAACAAACGGAACTTTTCCGCTAACTGATAATTCGCTTTTTGTTGCGCACCGGCAAGGTTGCATGATACTAATGCAACCGCCAGGCACAAATATCTAAAGAGAGAGTTTTTCATAAAATCTTATCTATTGTCTTATTTACTACGGTTAATATCTCCCCAATAGTCTGCACGGGTATCACCTAGCAAATGTTTGGCAAAGAAACGGTACATTTTCTTCTCAAAATACTCATCGGCAGAGCCATATCCATGACCGGCTCCGGGAATGACAAGCATATCGAAATCCTTACCGGCCTCAATCAAAGCCTGAGCCATACGGTATGTATGTGCAGGATTCACGTTCTTATCCATATCTCCGGTTACAAGCATCAAGTGTCCTTTCAGATTCTTGGCTATCTCTGCATTCGACTTTACTCTAAACTTGTATTCATATTCTTTGGTCTCGTTACCCAGACTGTCTTTCACCACCTTCTCTACTTCTCTTACACCATTGTAACATTCTCCCCAACCACGGTTATAGATACTATTATCATGGTTTCCGGAACAAGAAACGGCAGCCTTATAAAAGTCCGGATAAGTGCAGATAGCAGCCGCAGCCATAAATCCGCCACCGGAATGTCCGTAGATACCAACTTTCTTACCGTCAATAAACGAGTGGCGCTGAGCCAACTGCTCAATAGCATACTTATCATCTTCCAACGGATAATCACGCATATTGCCGTAACCGTAACGGTGATATGCCTTTCCACGCATCGGAGTATCTCCCCTATGGCCTACAGTGATTACAATAAAGCCAAGCTGTGCCATACGGGTACAATAGCTATCATCCAACGTAAAGTTAGTAGGAACGAACCCGAAGTATGGTCCCGGATAAACAACCGAAATAATCGGATATTTCTTTTCCGGATCAAAATTAGACGGCTTCCACATCACTCCATACAAATCCGTAACATTATCGGCAGCTTTCACCACAAAATTTTCCGGCTTCTTCCAACCGGCGGCATATACTAAGTCAAGATCAGGTTTTGCCAATTCCATAATCACTTTACCCTTTCTATCTTTCAACATGATTTTGGGTTCCATGTCTACTCTACTATAAGTATCAACATAATAATTATGAGATTTCAAGAAACTCACATTATGTTGTCCGTCTTCCGTACTTAATGGGGTCACTCCTTCTTTATCAATATCAACTTCATACAGCATATAATAAAAAGGATTAACCTTCTTATCTTTTCCATATCCGTACAAATAAACCTTACGTTTCAATGTATCAATCGAGTTAATATAACCTGTTACCCATTCACCAGAAGTCATTGTATTTTTGAGATTTCCATCTCTATCGTAATGATAATAATGTCCCCAACCTGTACGTTCTGAACGAAACAGTATATCCTTTCCATCATTCAGGATTGCAACATTACGAGCATGCGGATCACGATATGGCTTATCTTCCTCATGAATAATTTCCTTTACTTCCAAAGTAGAAAGATTAACTGAGCATACATCCACCTCATCCCAAGTACGTTTCGTTCGCTCAAAGAATAAATATTTACTATCAGAAGTGACATATAAAGGCATAACATATTGATCTTGCCATTTGTCTATTTCAGCCTTTTTGGCAGTCTTTTCTATTATATCAATAATTGTCAAATCATTCTGAGTCACATATTTGTCACCCGGGAACTCATACTTATACGACTTTAATGAAGGATAGTCGCTCAAAGAATTAATAACCCAAAAGTTACGTAGCTTACGGTTATCATCACGTACAGCATATATATGCCGATTATCCGGGCACCAACGTGCCAATGTAGGCATCTCTCCCTCTTCTCCAGGTTCATAATCATCATCGCGTGCATAAGAAAAGTCTTTCATACCATCGACGGTCAACTGCACTTCGGTTGTATCTACCCCTAATGCTTTATTTCCCTTTATGTATAAATTATGATTCTTAGCATACAAAATATATTTCTTATTAGGAGAGAAATTCATCCATGTATAGGTCGGTTCTAACGACTCTTTATTTTCTTCTTTCTTCTCAAACAGCGTCAATTTATCCGTCAAGCGATTATAGCTATATTGTTTACCCTTATAATCAAACACAAACGAACGTTGGTCTTTAGAAAAAGTAACAGATGATATGTCCAATTTATTTTTATCTACTACACCTTTGGTGAATTCGCTCAACTGCATAGCCATTTTCCCCTTATCAAAAAGAGGTTCACGTTTTCCTGCAGCAGGCATCACATAATAATATTCTTTACCAACTGTCGTTTGAAACTCAAACCAAAAATTATCTGTATCATTAATTTCCCGTGGATATATCGATAGACTATTATGAGATAATTTACCTCCTAAAGTAAAATCATAAAACTTCTGTGCCAATTCATAATTAGCTTGCTGCTGAGAAAACCCCAACTGAAAACTCCAATACATTGACAGTATAGTAAACAATATTTTCTTATTCATACACAAGTTTAGTTATCATAAAGATAGGCCCACGCTTTTCAACGTGAGCCTGGTATTATAAAAAGATTCTATTGGAAAGTATAAGTAAACACTCCACTAGCATTACCAAACTTATACAAAGTATCCACTATTTTTCCAAAGTTATTATTATCCTTATCCTCTGTTTCCGGACTTGGATAAAGCTGATTCACGGTTATATTGTCCAACACTTTATCCTCCTCTACTACCTCATAAATAAAGAAATCACCATTTTCTAATGCAACCCCTAAATGACCATTATGGTATATATCACCGTCCCTTGTATACTCTTCTACATCATGACTGGATATAGAAACTATATTTTGATCAAACTTTTTCAACAATACAGCATTACTAGTAGAGCCGCCATATGGGCAATACCATATCTCCTTTCCACTGGCAAATACAACATACTTTTTATGTTGGAATACAGCCATATCAACATAACCTGCTGCAAACACTCTAGCATCAACCGGAACCTCTTTAAAGTCAGTGACAGTCACTATACCCCCACTTGTATCTCCCTCAAGTCCAAAATAGCGCATACTATATGTACCTTTTTCTTCCATTAACGCAAGCCATTTAGGAACAATATATGAATCTGTCACATCAAAACGATTATCACGTCCGCAGGTTGCAGGTATCATTGCTATGACATTTTTGCTCATTTGTTTAAAATGCTTCTCATCCGTATTCTCTGTGAGCTCAACAATATTTCCATCGTTTCTAGATGAATTCTCAGTGATTGCAGAAGGAGTTCCGTCAAGAGAATATTCATTATAACGACCTGCATCCCAAATACCGACCAAAGAATTGTCCTCTGTACAAGCAGGAATTACATAATAATTACGATTGTATAATTTATGAGCCTGATATAATCCCTTAAACTTTGTACTATTTGCTAATGGTACCGAAATATATGAACCTGCATGATAGTCATTAGCCAATACTTTTCTATGCAAATATATAAACCCATTTTTATCTCTAATTAGCTTTGAAGAAAATGTCATCGCTGCTTCTACCGGTTCAAAGTTTTCAGGAAGGTCATTTCCAAACTCTTCCTTTGTATAAACTTCATGCTCCATCGTATTTCCATTCAGTTCAACCCAATTATCCTTTCCTTGCATAACCACGATCTCATCATATACAGCATCCGAAAAGCCAAAATCATATTCCACTCCAATATGCTCCATTAATCCTTTCGGCTCTGTCCCCAAGTCAGGACGAAAATACTTTTCAACATCATAGAATATAATAGAATCACGCTCAACAGGATTCCCCTCCGCATCAATATCATCACGCTTCACCGTTCTCATTTTTATAAAGGAAAGAGCGGATTTTCCGTCCTTTTCCGATAGTATTAACCAGCCAACCAAATAAGGAGAACGCACCGTTATTTCCGCTGATTTAGAAAACTTCACACCTGTTTTATTATCCACAACTGAATATGTCACTTCATACTTACCTGTTTTTGCTGCATTAAATGTATAATCAGGAGTCTTTACATCTAGCAGTTCCCCATCTAAATACCACTCATAACTCACATCCGGATGAATACTATCAATTGTAAATTTAAATGTAGGTTTTAAATACAGACCCTCTTCCACAGATACTGTATACCATCCATTCATATTCTCAATCGATCCATTCAACTCATTGATTTGCCTATAATTAAAATCATTTTTATCATCCAAACAGCTACTGATACAACATAGCAATAAGAATAATACAGTATATAATAATATCCTTTTCATAATTATTTCCTTTCTTTTATCCAGCAATAGGAACTTCTATTATCACTCCGTTCTCGTCACGCAGCCACTTATCTTTCGGCTTATCTCCATTAATATTCTTCAAGGTATTCTTTAAACGTAGAGAATATTTACGTAGGATATTCATATCCTTACCATCGAAAACAACATCATCTTTCTTCAATTCATCTAGAAACATTAAATATTTCGTCTCTGAATATACTCCCAAATAATATTCTTCGGCAATATTAAATCGGTCATCTACATTGCCTATATTACCGACAGACCACCAAACAGGCTTAAAGATTCTATCAGTCACAGAGATTATAGCTCTAGTAAATTTAGCGGTTCCTTCACGTACTTCACCTTCTTCATTAACTTTTAAAGCCAGCAACTTGGTATTTTCTTTTAATATGTCATAGTTTTTTAGAGTAATAATAATCTCACCTTTCAATTCACCGGCTTTGATTACGCATTTTTCAGGCAATTCAAATTGAGATTCAGGTAAAGTAGTACGAACCGGATCAAATCCTAATGAGAATGTCAAATCATTCTCCTGCAATTTACCATATACCTTGACGCCTAATGCTATTTTAGCATCTTCTCCTTCATCATAAAACTTGAAAGATACAGCTGTGGTATCAGTTGTCATATCTTTATCAAAGATGACATAAGAGACATCATTCGCATTTGTCAATAAGTCATTCTGTTCGCAAGAAAAAAACGAGCATATCAGACAAATAGTAATTATTGTATAAAGAAATTTTCTTTTCATATCATTTCCATTTTTCATTATCTTAAATATTACTTTCTGAATCAGGCAGAGGTAATACCATATTTTCCTCTTTAGCTTCCACTTCTTTCCAACTATACCCTTCCATCCCCAACAGGTTCTTTTTTAGACGTTTATACATAAAAAAGGTTTGACCTTCACCTACAAACTCACGACGGGCATCACTAACAATCATATTGATAAATTCTTCCTCAGATGTCACTTGGGAATAATCAACATTTTTAATACCCCTTCCTTTTTTTACTGATGAAAGGTATTTTTGAGCTAAGGCAGGATCTGTTTTATAAATTGCCTCAGCAGCAATATAATATACCTCAGACATACGGATCATTGGTATCATCTCATCATTTACCTTGCTATATGTAGTTCCTTCTTTTTGTTTATTATACTTTAAGGTGCGATAATAATAATCATAGTATTTACCTTCCAACTGATATATCAGACGCCAGTCTGATGATTTCTCCGAACCAAAAAACTCATTCACCAATTCATCGCCTAAACATAAATAATGTTCATTATATTCATCTGCCGGATTATCTGATAAATGATTTATTTTTTGATCCCAATCAGTCAAATCTGTCGAATACAAAGAAAAAATAATATCCTCCATCATCTTCATATTTCCTTTGTTAAAACCAGAAGAACTGGTAGAAGCAGCAAACCATTTCTTTGACTCCACCACATCGATTACTTTTTTAGCTTCTGCATAAGCCTCATCAGCCTTTTGGGCATACAAATAGACACGCGCTAGCTCTGCAGTAACAGCATAATAATTCATCCTATAACCTCTATAGCCTAAAAAGCGTGACTCACCATTATAACTCTGAATAAAACGACTCTCCATACTGAAACTTGCAGATTTATCTACTGACAGCAAAATGGATTGAGCTTTCTTCAAATCATCAATTATATGTTGCAAACAGTAACTGACAGTCTGTCTATCACTCAAATACGACGGATATTTGTCAACATAAGGAATAAAAGTACGCTCACCAGGATTCATGAGCAAAGAAGGAGCATAAATTCGCAATAAATCAAAATGCATATATGCTCGTAATGCAATCGCTTCAGCAAATATCATATCTCGTTCATGAGTCCGATCATAAAACAACAGAGTATCTTCATTTTCAACTTGCTGAGCTAAATTATTACAATTAGCAATAATATTCCACGCTGCGTCCCACATTGCATCTGTAGTCGGAGTCAATTCCGAATGTTTAAATGAAAAAGTTGCTATTTTTTTCATTGCTCTTCCACCACCATCATCAGGAGCCTTATCTAAATTATAGACTAACCCCCAGCCGTCAATCAGTCCCCAACTTAAATTGCTGCCATACAAATCGAACGTTGCCAGTTTCCGGTAAATACCATTTAGAGCAGTACGGTAACCATTTCCTGTTTCAAACAAATATTCTTCTTTTATCTCGTCCGATGGCCGCACATCCAACCAATCGTTACAGGAGGACATAAATAAGCTTATAAAGCCAACTATAAATAATGTATTATATATTCTTTTCATCTCTATTTCCTTTTAAAATTGTGCTTTCACAGAGAACTCTACTTTCCAAGATCTCGGATAACTCAAGCCACGTTCTTGCTTGATAGATGTCCAGTTCAATAAGTCGCTTGTAGATGCTTCTAAACGAAGCAAATTCATATGAAGATGCTTCTTCAGCCACTCACGATCGAAATCATAACTGAGTGTCAAACTATTCAGGCGAACGACTGCTTTATCTTGTACAAATCGAGAAGTTGGCAACGTTGTAAGACTTCTATCCTTAATATCTTTGAATTGAGCAATATCGCCAGGTTTCTGCCATCTATCAGTTAAGACACGCAGGTCAACATTCCTATTTGCCAAATCTGCATTTTCCACATTATCTACCAGAGTTTGGTTGTACTCCTGTCCACCCCATTCATACAAGAAAGAAGCAAACAATGTCCAATTTTTATATGACATATTCACACCAAATGCACCATTACATTTCGGTTCTGTATTTCCTACTACAACTTCTTGTGTAGCATCCCATTTATCAGCAACAGTGCCATCTCTATTCAAAAAGATTTCCTTACCTGTTGTAGGGTCAATCCCTAGAGAACGTACAGCCCAAATTGAAGTTAACGACGCTCCTTCTGCATACTGCGGAATAGGAACAGAATAATTTGCATCATCCAATGAAGAACCTGTCAATTCTTGGTTAAAAGCTTCTTTCTTATAAAACTCTGCAACTCTTTGATTATAGGCCTTCTGAGAATCCGATATTTTTAGAATCTCATTCTTATTGTGTGCCATATTTCCCCATAAAGAGACATTCCAGTTTCTATCACGATATATATCCGCACGTACTTCTACTTCCACTCCCTTGTTTACTACTTCACCCATATTATCTTTATAAGTCGAAAAACCGGAAGTATGAGAAAGCGTAACATCATTTACAAGATCAATAGTTTTATCATAGTAGTACTCAAAATCTATAGTCAAACGTTTATTCAATGTTTGAGTTTCGATACCAATATTGAACTTATCTGTTTTCTCCCAAGTCAAATCCTTGTTTCCCAATGCTTTCAAAACTGCTCCATATCCTGTTTTATACCATTCATCAAATAATGCTTCATAAACAGTAGAAGCTGCATAAGGAGCAAAATTGACCTTACCCGTACGTCCATAAGAGCCTCGAACCTTCAATTTATTGATATATGGATTAGTCTTTAAAAAATCATAGTTATGAATATTCACCCCTAAACCTCCAGAAAAGAAAGGTGCCCATTTTTGATTAGTTCCGAATTCGGAAGAACCATCAAAACGTACAGAAAGGTCAGCTAAATAAATATCATTATAAGTATAGTTGGAAGAGGCAATCGCACTAACCATACGAGTTGTATTTTCGGAACGAGTCGGCTTTTTATAAATCTCTGCCGCATAATTTAATGAATGGAATTCTCCTGAAGGAAAACCACGATAATGCGCGTTCGTATTTTCTGTTGTACTGGAAGAAGCCTCCCAACCTAAAGATACATTCAGATTATGTTTTTCTTTAAATGTACGGGTATAATAAAGGAATGCATTAGCATTCCAATTAATGCTTTCTCCCTTTGTAGTATATAGGTCACCGGAAAGATTCTTATCATCTGTCCCATACACGCTTGTTTTACTAGACAACGGATCTATGAATTTCTCTGCTTTTGAGTATTGCTTTGTTACACTAAATTGTCCTTTAACAGTCCAATAATTATCTATGTACCAGTTAAAACTCAAATTATCAATTAATTCATCATAGGCATTCCAATCATAATTACCTAAAGTAGCTTCATACAATGGATTATTTATGTCACGGTTTGAAGGTTTAGAAAATTTCAGCCCTTGTACTAACTTACCATTATCGTCATAAGGAGAATCATAGGGTTGTAAACTTGTATAATCACTAAAGGAACCATATGGAGACGCCTTTGATTTAGTATGAGTGAAAGATACGTAATTTTTTATTTGAAAGTTTTTCATTCTATAATCTAAAGAAAAACCTGCACTATATCGATTACGTTCTGTTCCTTTCATCACCCCATCCGACAAATTAAAAGAACCATCTACACCATAACGCAAATTAGGTGTACCACCTTCTAAATAAATACTATGTTTATGATTAAATGAATTCTGTAAAGGCAATGACATCCAATCCGTATCTACCCCTTTCTGAATTAAAGCATACTTTCTATAATAAGCATTTAATCCGGATCCTGTATTTATATTACTACCTGTACCATTTTCGAACAATCCGGCTAAACGTTCTATTTCCAATTTTTCTGCGGCATTTGCCAAGTTATAATCATGCAAATCCGGCATTTCCAAGGTTCCTGTAAAATTATAAGAGACACGAACTTCACCTGCTTTAGGAGCTACTGTAGTGATAACAACTACTCCATTTGCAGCACGAGATCCATACATTGCAGTCGCAGCAGCATCTTTCAATATCGTTAAACTCTCAATACGTGTAGGGTCCAAGTCATATATTTTTTCAATGCTTACTTCAAAGCCATCCATAATAAAAGTTGGAAGATTTGGGTTGTTTTCGAGATTTGAACGAGATAGATCTTTATCCAAGTCTTTAATTCCAAACCCTGAACGCCCGCGGATATACATTTCAGGAACAGTATTTGGGTCAGAACCAAACTGAGTATTATCTACTAAACGGAAAGAAGGGTCAAATGATTGAATTGCACCTAAAATATTCGTCTGTGACACCTTGCGCAATTCATCACCTGTTATTTGCGTAGAACTACCCGTAAAGCTGGATTTACGAACATTACTGTATCCCGTAACGACTACATCCTCCAATGTTTTCACATCGTCCACCATAGTTATTTCAAGCATCTTCTTACGGGTAGCATCCACCTGAAGTGTTTGTTTTTTCATTCCGATAAAAGAGACCTCCAAAGTCACTTTGTCATTTTTCACATCCAGCGTAAACTCACCTTCAATGTTTGTTGAAGTACCTGTACGAGTACCTTTCACAATAATACTGGCTCCGGGAATCGGTTCTCTATTCGAATCAACAACCATACCGCGGATACGGTTTTCCCGTTTTTCCGCCTGCATTTTGCGAATCACCACAATGCCGTCCTTCACCACATAATCAAATCCCTGAGGATTAAGAATCAACTTAAGTGCGATCTCCCATTTCTCATTTTTCGCATCAATCGACACTGGAGGCACTCCTTTAAACATTTGTGAATTATACAACATATTCACACCTGTTTGTTTCTTCACTGCATCCAAAACAGTCTCGATAGAGACATTGTGCAGTTTCAAAGTTACCGTCTTGTCTTGTGACGGTAAAGCCCATGCACTAAACGTGCAGCACATTGCCACTAGAAAACATAGCAGCCATCGTTTTTCTCTCATAAATTAATGATTAAACTTTTGTGTACCTAATATTCTAACTATTCTATATTATTCCAATTCTTCTACCTTATCATATATCAATATGTTCCTTCCACTGATTTTATAAGTCAGATCTCCTGTCAGTTCCAGTGCATCCAGGAATGAATTTATTGTTCCATAGCGTTTCAAACTACCACTATAAGTAATGTCACGCAAATGGGGAGTCTCATAATAAACCTGTATGTCGTACCAACGTTCGAATGTCTGCATTATCTCTCCTAAAGGGCGGTTATTAAAGACATACCTCCCGTCTACCCAACCGACATATTCATCCAGATCTACCATACGTTTTTCCGAACCGTTGGCAGAAACCACAGCCTGCTCCCCCGGCGAAAGAATAATAGTTCCGATGCTTGATGAAGAGAACTGTACTTTTCCGTGTACCAACGTTGTATAAACAGACGCATCGGTATAAGCATTGATATTGAAGGCAGTACCAAGCACAGTTACCTCTCCAAGATGAGTCTGCACGATGAACGGCCGTGTTTCGTCTTTTACGACATCAAAATAGGCCTCGCCTTCCAATGCCACAACTCTCCGCTTACCTGCAAAACGTACCGGATAAGTTAGTTTGGAACCGGCATTCAAATGAACAGTAGTTCCATCCGCCAGGATTACGGTATTTTCACCCCCACGCGGTATAACCAACTCATTGGATTTAACCGGTTTTTCTTCGGTACTTTCTTCCTCATGTTGTGTTGTAACGGTTGGTTGATAAGACAGTACTCCTTTCTTATATTTTACTTGAACGCCATCTACTACCACATTCACTTCTTTTTTATCCACATCAATAATGCTACCGTCAGGTAACGTTAACTGCGCCTGTTGTGTACCCGGCTGAATAAGAACTCTCTTCTCCTCTACTGCCGAATAGAAATTCGACATATAGAATGAAAGGCCGACAGCCAGAACTATGACAGCCACAGCAGCATACCACCAAACCCGGGAAATAGAAGGCTTACGTTCCTTCTTCTCCATTCGTCCGATTTTCTGAAGGAAAGATTGATAAGCTTTCTTTGATGAATAATCTTTATATTCTCCAAACGCAGCCTTCAATGTTTCACCATTCTGCAACTGCTCATACACTTTCTTTAAGTCCGGGCATTCCGCCAATCGTTTTTCAAGCTCTTTCCGTTCTGCTTCATTCGCTTCTCCCAAAAGAAACTTTCTCATTAAAGCAGCATCTTGATATATATTTTCGAACTTATTCATCTTATTATCTATTTTTTAATTAAATTGCAATTTCATCCTTGCTTTATTATAACTATACATAACTCATAGAAAAGGGTGACAAAAAGATGATCTTTTTTTGGAGAAGGAATATCCAACGAGGGATTTTAAAGAGAAAGATATAGCATTATGCTATCAAAATGAAGAAATACGGTCACATTTAACAAAGAAAACAAATCTTAATCAATCAATAAAAAGACAAAGAAGTATCAAATTGACTTTATTTCTTTTTAGAAAAATAAACAGAGAATTATAGAATGAATAGAGTCTCCCAGCTTTTCACGAAGAAATTTATAGCTACGGCTCTTTTGAGTTTTAACGGTATTGATACTTATTTCCAGACGTTCCGCTATTTCTTCCCAAGTATACCCTTCGATTCTCAACAGAATGATCCGGCGTTGCTCAGGCGGAAGTTCTTCAATATGGAAATACAACTGACGGATGATCTCTTCTTTCACTGTCAATGCATAAATCATATCCTCGTCTTGCCGACATTCTTCAGCAAGGGAACTTAGAATACTGTCATGAATCTGATTATTGCGTATATATAATAAGGTATTATTATAACAGGCACGATAAAGATAATTGGTAAGCTCTTTAATATCAGAGAAGGTACGCTTACCCTCCCATACGGAAATAAAGACTTCCTGTACCAAATCTTCAACTGCATCGGGAATTGGCAATATCTTGGAAACATAAACACATAGAGCAGCATAAAAACGATCGTAGAAATCGCCCCACGTCTTTTCATCCTTCCGGTTAACTCCTGCTACTATGGTGTCAATTCTATCACTCATATTGTCACTCTACTCATCAAAAAAGAATACAGAATTCGTAGAAATCGCTATAACCACTTACTATATCGATATTTACGAATGCAAATATATTGTTTTTTTCAAAAACACAGACTTTAAGTAGCCTACAAAATAGAAAATAAAAACGTTCTTTCTCTATATAAAAAACACAATATCATCTATCACCTATCACCGGCATCAAGCAAACCGTTTATTCATCGTACTTTCCGACGGTGATAGGTTGTTTCTTAACCTATCACCCAACCTATCACCTATCACCAACCATTTTCAAACAAATTAATATATAAAACCAACCGGTATCCACCTACTAAAAATATATCCCTTAGACAGGGCCAACAGATTATACCTTGGCAGCAGGTGTTTCACGCCGAGAAACAAATAGTTTCAAGTAATGGAAACCAAAGTTTCAAGGCTTAGAAACTCTAGTTTCGCACCGTTGGAACTAAAGTTTCAAGCCGGAGAAACTACTGTTTCCCTTGCAGAAACTTAAATGTCCCAATAGGAACAACTCCATGCTTATAGCATACAGCGATATAGGGGTACAAAAAAAGAGCGAATTATTCCGCTCCACCATTAAAGAATCCCCATAAATGGGATTCTTCTTTTTCATCATTCATTTACTCGTTTCCTGAAAACTACTTTTTACTAATACCTAATCAAAACAACCTTTTTCCTAAAAACTAATCTTAAAATCCAATACCTTAATTTTATAAACTAATATCCTTTAATATTACCTTGTTCTAATACCTAAAATCTTAGTAGTTTCACAACTACGCTGCAAAGGTATAGCTGTTTTAGAAAACAACAATAGTTAGTATGCTAAAAAACATATTTTCCCCTATTTTTTTGATTTATATCAAGAAAACAAGGAACGATTAGGTGTAATAAGGACATTCATTATTCAAATGCATGGAATCACGGACAGATCTTCTCTTTTCACTTCTATTTCATCAGAGAAACCGCCCATTTTTCTACTTACAAAAAGACAGCAAATAAAAGATTAAAGATGCAAAATTCCAGCATTCCGTTCCAAAAAGCAAGTACAAAGCAATAAATAAGAGATAAGATTGTAGACATTCTGTATATTTAAACTCCAAAATTACGGCGATTTTTCGAACCATTCCGGACACTCCCCCGAATTTTCGGAAGCAAAAACAACTGAAAGATACAAGTCTCGCAACTTTTCCGTAACTTTGCAGCGTTTGATAATAAATAAGATAGGAATGGATTTTAAGTACGACGTTATCGTAATCGGTGCCGGACATGCAGGCTGTGAAGCAGCAGCCGCAGCAGCAAATTTAGGTTCCAAGACTTGTCTCATCACAATGGACATGAACAAGATTGGACAGATGAGTTGCAACCCGGCCGTAGGAGGAATCGCCAAAGGACAAATAGTACGTGAGATAGATGCACTGGGTGGACAAATGGGATTGGTGACAGATGAAACAGCTATTCAGTTCCGAATCTTAAACCGTTCAAAAGGTCCCGCCATGTGGAGTCCTCGTGCCCAATGCGACCGCGCCAAGTTTATCTGGTCATGGCGCGAGAGACTGGAAAACACCCCCAACCTTCATATTTGGCAAGATACCGTATGCGAACTTCTCGTTGAAAACGGAGAGGTGACAGGACTCGTCACCGTCTGGGGAGTTACTTTCAAAGCAAAGTGCATCGTACTGACTGCGGGAACTTTCCTCAACGGACTGATGCACGTAGGACGCCACCAACTGCCGGGTGGAAGAATGGCCGAACCGGCTTCCTATCAACTGACCGAATCTATCGCCCGCCATGGGATTACTTACGGAAGAATGAAGACCGGAACTCCGGTACGTATCGACGCACGCAGCGTGCACTTCGACCAAATGGAAACGCAAGACGGAGAATGTGACTTCCACAAGTTCTCTTTCATGAATACAAGTACACGTCATTTGAAACAACTCCAATGCTGGACATGCTATACAAATGAAGAAGTACATCGGATTTTACGTGATGGATTGCCGGACTCTCCCCTTTTCAACGGACAAATTCAAAGTATCGGCCCGCGCTATTGCCCCAGCATAGAGACCAAGATTGTGACTTTCCCCGACAAAGACCAGCATCAGCTTTTCCTCGAACCGGAAGGAGAAACGACACAGGAATTATACCTCAACGGATTCTCTTCTTCGCTTCCAATGGATATACAGATTGCTGCCTTGAAAAAGATTCCCGCTTTCAAAGACTTGGTTATTTATCGTCCGGGATATGCAATTGAATATGACTACTTCGATCCAACACAATTAAAACATACGCTGGAATCGAAAGTTATTAAAAACTTGTTCTTTGCCGGACAAGTAAACGGAACCACCGGCTACGAAGAGGCCGGAGGACAAGGAGCAATAGCCGGAATCAATGCACACATTAATTGCCATGGTGGAGAAGAATTTACGTTGGCACGCGATGAAGCATATATCGGCGTATTAATCGACGATTTAGTTACCAAGGGAGTTGACGAGCCTTACCGGATGTTTACTTCACGCGCAGAATACAGGATTCTGCTCCGTATGGACGATGCAGACATGAGACTTACCGAACGGGCATACAAACTCGGATTAGCCAAGGAAGACCGTTATCGGTTGATGAAAAGCAAGAAGGAAGCTGTGGAACAGATTATTTCTTTCGCACGAAACTATTCGATGAAACCGGCACTAATTAATGATGCCCTCGAAAAGATAGGAACAACTCCCCTACGTCAAGGTTGCAAATTAATTGAGATATTGAACCGTCCGCAGGTGACGATAGAGAACATAGCCGAACACGTTCCGGCATTTCAACGGGAACTGGAAAAAGCAACAAGTGCCAACCAAGACCGTAAAGAAGAAATTTTGGAAGCTGCCGAAATCTTAATCAAATATCAAGGTTATATTGACAGAGAGCGAATGATAGCAGAAAAGTTGGCACGCCTGGAAAGTATAAAGATAAAAGGCAAGTTTGACTATTCTTCTATCCAGTCCCTATCCACCGAAGCTCGCCAAAAGCTGACTAAAATAGATCCGGAAACCATTGCCCAAGCGAGCCGGATTCCGGGAGTATCGCCAAGCGACATCAACGTGTTGCTGGTACTTTCGGGCCGGTAAGCGGCAACGTTTCACGTGAAACAAAGCATTTAAAGAAACGAGATAAATCAATGATTATGAGCAAAGAAACGCTAATTAAAAGTATCCGGGAAATTCCCGACTTTCCGATTCCGGGAATCCTGTTTTACGATGTAACCACATTGTTCAAAGATCCGTGGTGCTTGCAAGAATTATCGGACGTTATGTACGAGATGTATAAGGATAAAGGTATCACCAAAGTTGTAGGTATAGAATCAAGAGGATTCATCATGGGACCGATTCTGGCTACCCGACTCAATGCTGGCTTCATCCCTATCCGTAAACCCGGAAAACTTCCCGCAGAAACTATTGAAGAAAGCTATGACAAAGAATACGGAAAAGACACAGTGCAGATTCACAAAGACGCATTGGATGAAAACGATGTAGTGCTGCTGCATGACGACTTACTGGCAACGGGCGGAACAATGAAAGCAGCCTGTGAACTGGTGAAGAAATTGAAACCGAAGAAAGTATATATCAACTTTATCATCGAACTGAAAGACCTCAACGGAAAATCAGTATTCGGAGATGATGTAGAAGTAGAATCCGTATTGACTTTATAAAGGATTTGTTTATATTTGCAGGGCGTAGTGATACTACGCCCTTTTTCATTTTAGCTATTTCATTCCTAAAGATTATGAATACAGAAGCGGAAAACAAAACCAATGAATACTTGAAAGGAATCGTGGCAAACCTTCCTGAAAAGCCGGGAATCTACCAGTACCTGAATGCGGAAGGAACGATTATATACGTTGGAAAGGCTAAAAACCTGAAGAAAAGGGTATACTCTTATTTCAGCAAAGAACACGAGCCGGGAAAGACACGGGTATTGGTAAGCAAGATAGCTGATATACGGTATATCGTGGTGAACACAGAGGAAGATGCACTGCTATTGGAAAATAATCTGATCAAGAAATATAAGCCGCGTTATAACGTCTTATTAAAGGATGACAAGACTTACCCTTCGATCTGTGTACAGAACGAATATTTTCCCAGGATATTCAGAACCCGGAAGATTATCAGAAACGGCTCATCTTATTATGGTCCGTACAGCCATATCCCCTCGATGTATGCAGTGCTGGACTTGATAAAGCATTTATATCCGTTACGTACCTGTTCTTTAAACCTCACTCCGGAGAACATACGGGCCGGGAAGTTCAATGTATGCCTCGAATATCATATAAAGAACTGTGCAGGACCCTGCATCGGGCTTCAGTCACAAGAAGAATATCTAAAAAACATCGATGAAATCAAAGAGATTCTAAAAGGGAATACGCAGGAAATTAGCCGTATGCTATTGGAGAAGATGCAGACTTTGGCCGGTGAAATGAAATTTGAGGAAGCACAGAAGATTAAAGAGAAATATCTTTTGATAGAGAACTACCGTTCCAAATCAGAAGTGGTAAGTGCCGTACTGCATAATATAGATGTCTTTTCGATCGAGGAGGATGACAGCAATTCCGCATTTATCAATTATCTGCATATCACAAACGGAGCAATCAACCAGGCATTTACTTTCGAATATAAAAAGAAGTTGAATGAATCCAAGGAGGAATTGCTGACGCTCGGCATTATCGAAATGAGGGAACGTTATAAAAGCCGGTCACGGGAGATTATCGTCCCCTTCGAACTTGACCTGGAATTAAATAATGTCGTTTTCACCGTTCCCCAACGGGGTGATAAAAAGAAATTGCTGGATCTTTCTATCCTGAACGTGAAGCAATACAAGGCCGACCGCATGAAACAGGCGGAGAAACTGAATCCTGAACAGAGAAGTATGCGCCTGATGAAAGAAATACAGCAAGAACTGCACTTGGAGAGACCGCCCTTGCAGATTGAATGTTTTGATAACTCGAACATACAGGGATCGGACGCAGTGGCAGCTTGCGTGGTATTCAAAAAGGCCAAACCTTCGAAGAAAGATTACCGGAAATACAATATAAAGACAGTAGTGGGGCCTGATGATTATGCTTCGATGAAAGAAGTCGTAAAAAGGCGTTATCAGCGCGCAATTGAAGAAAGTTCGCCGTTGCCCGACCTGATCATTACCGACGGTGGGAAAGGGCAAATGGAGGTCGTCAGAGAGGTCATTGAGAACGAACTAGGGTTGAATATCCCTATTGCCGGATTGGCTAAAGACAATCGCCACCGCACGTCTGAATTGCTATTCGGGTTTCCTCCGCAAACTATCGGGATCAAACAACACACTCCCCTGTTCCGGTTGCTGACACAAATACAGGATGAAGTACACCGCTTTGCGATTAGTTTTCATCGCGACAAACGTAGCAAAAGACAGGTTGCATCTGCATTGGATAGCATCAAAGGCATCGGGGAAAAGACTAAAACAGCTCTTTTGAAAGAATTTAAGAGTGTAAAGCGGATAAAAGAGGCGTCGCTAGAGGACATCAGCGCTATTATTGGGGAAGCGAAGGCCAAGACGGTGAAGGAAGGATTGAATAATGAATAACAGAGGCTAAAATTAGAAGGTTTCAAGAGGCAGCAACACGTTCTTCTTCGATAATATTTTCCTCCCAATACATCGTTTTCTCTTTCGAAATTCGTAAATTTGCCTTTCATAATCACGAAATAGAATAAATAGCAATGCGAATAGTTATACAACGGGTAAGCCATGCATCAGTGACCATTGAGGGACACTGCAAATCAGCTATCGGAAAAGGAATGCTGATATTAGTTGGCATTGAGGAAGCCGATGGGCAGGAAGACATTGACTGGCTCTGCAAGAAGATAGTAAATCTGCGCATTTTCGACGATGAGAATGGCGTAATGAACAAATCCATACTGGAAGACGGAGGAGAAATTCTGGTTATCAGCCAGTTCACTTTACATGCTTCCACCAAAAAAGGGAACCGTCCTTCTTATATCAAAGCTGCAAAGCCGGAAATATCGGTCCCACTCTATGAGAAGTTCTGCAAAGATTTGACTGCCGCATTGGGCAAAGAAATCGGTACGGGTACCTTCGGTGCAGACATGAAAGTTGAACTTTTGAACGACGGACCTGTTACTATATGCATGGATACGAAAAACAAAGAATAACGTAAACAACTTATAATAAAAGAACTATGACCCTGGAAGAAGCTCAAAAACAGGTAGACCAATGGGTAAAGACATACGGCGTCCGCTATTTCAGCGAATTGACCAATATGGCAGTACTGACGGAAGAAGTCGGGGAACTGGCCCGCGTCATGGCCCGCAAATACGGTGACCAATCCTTCAAGGAAGGTGAGAAAGACAATATCGAAGAAGAAATAGCAGACGTTCTGTGGGTGCTCCTATGCATCGCCAACCAGACAGGCGTAGACGTCACTGCCGCCCTTCAAAAGAGTATGGAAAAGAAAACGAAACGAGATAGTAAAAGACATATCAATAACCCAAAACTGAACGATCATGGAGGAGAATAATTCACTGTCCAACAAGTACGATGCCGCTCTGGCGAAGTATAATACACATCTGAGCGATGCAGATATTCAGGCTCGCGTAGCTGACCTGATTGAAAAGAAAGTGCCGGAGAACAACACAGAAGAAGTCAAGAAATTCCTGTTCACGTGCATTGACCTGACTACACTGAACAGTACGGATAGCGATGAAAGCGTTATGCGATTTACTGAAAAAGTAAACCAGTTCGATGATGAATTTCCTGACTTGAAAAATGTAGCTGCGATCTGCGTGTATCCCAACTTTGCAGCTATCGTCAAGAATACGCTGGAGGTAGACGGAGTGAATATCGCCTGTGTATCAGGAGGATTCCCTTCTTCTCAAACATTTACCGAAGTAAAAGTAGCGGAAACTGCACTGGCCATTGCAGACGGCGCAGACGAAATAGATATTGTAATCTCCATAGGCAAGTTCCTGAGTGGCGACTACGAAGCAATGTGTGAGGAAATACAGGAGTTGAAGGAAGTCTGCAAGGAACGCCACCTCAAGGTAATCCTCGAAACGGGTGCACTAAAGAGCGCTTCCAACATCAAAAAATCCTCTATCCTATCCATGTATTCAGGTGCGGATTTCATCAAAACATCGACCGGAAAGCAGCAGCCTGCAGCTACTCCGGAAGCTGCTTATGTGATGTGTGAAGCTATCAAGGAATACTATCAGAAGACAGGAAACAAGATTGGCTTCAAACCGGCAGGAGGAATCAATACAGTCAATGACGCAATTATTTATTACACTATTGTGAAAGAAGTATTGGGTGAAGAATGGCTGGACAACCGGTTATTCCGCTTGGGAACAAGCCGCCTGGCAAATCTCCTACTCTCTGATATCAAGGGAGAAGAAATAAAATTCTTCTAGGAAAGGCTACATAAGCAATCAAATATGCCTTACCGCACGGCTCTCCGCAAAACGGGAACCGATGCGGTATTTTTTATTTAAGAAAAACTAAAGATAGTTATCAAGCAATCCGCAAAAATCATTATCTTTGTCTCAGATTTGGCTGTGGATATCTAGCTAAATAATTGAACCAGAGAACGTTTCATTTATTACCAAATTCCTGGAATTCGGCAAAATTCAAAGTTATGAATGGTAATAAGCAAACGGGTCTCACGCACCTTCATGTATATACTGTTGTTATATAGCGAACGGAGCGTGGGACTGTTGCTTGTGTATAATTCATAACGGCTTGCCGAAGCCTCAGGAAAATATATAGCAACAGTCCCCACGCTTTTTCAGTGAACTTTAATCATAAGAGTATAAAAATGGAAGCACATATTCAAGCCTTAAGAATAAACCGCAATCCGCTAAATCTAGTCCTCGGGACGAAAAGAAAGCTAGGGTTGCGCATTGGCTATATGGAAGCTGCGTTAAAAGGTTTTTATCTCAACTCAATAGAAACAGGAGTTCACCCGCAAAAGTTAACCCGACTGCTGTCTGAAGAATTTCACTGCGTTGACACCGAATCAACCAACGGACTATTACAATTCCTGACTAATGAAGGAGACAGGGTTCCCTATCAGATCATGCTCCCCTACCTGCTCTCGTCAGACAATATCAACGAATTTGAAACAATCATACATAAACGCTTTTTCGGAGTGGAACGTTTCGTCCGGCAGGGAAACAATTTATACAGATTCGTAAAATATACAGAGGAAAGAAGAGACCCGATTATATGGATAAATGACTTGGAAAGAGGAATTGACGCATGGGATATGGGGATATTGGTCAACCTGGCACGTGCGGCTTATGAAATCGGATATATCACCAAAGGACAAGCATGGGAACATATTGAGCAGGCAGGAATACTATGCTCCAAAATACTCCGTTCGCCGGAAGAAATAGACAAGAGTTTCCTCCTCGGGCGAGCAATGCAATCAGAGAAAATAGAAGATTGGGACCGTTTATTATCGTGCTATTTACTTTTGAACAAACATCGATAACCGCTATTTTTCGCGGTCTACAACGTAATCCAGATAAGACCGGAGAGCCACGCAGATAGCAGAATCCGGCAAAGAGGCCAACAGCCCAAAGGCTTTTTGCTTATATGCGTTCATCGTCCGGACAGCATATTCAATACCACCGTTTTCCTTGGTAAATGCGATCAGACGAGCTATTTCAGCGAGAGTAGCCGTACCCTCTTTCACTTTGAGAGCAATTTCAGTAGCCTGATTGTCATTCGCTCTATTAAGTGCATACAAGACAGGGAGTGTCAGTTTGCCTTCAAGCATATCGTTCCCTGTCGGCTTACCGATTTCCTTGCTGTCGAAATAGTCGAAAATATCATCCTTAATCTGAAAACAGATACCGATATATTCACCCAACAAGCGGGCTAGTTTCACTTCTTCCTCACTCACTCCTACCGAGTAAGCCGCCGCCTCCGTACAGGCAGCGAATAGGGCCGCAGTTTTCTTACGAATCACATCGAAATAAACTGTCTCCGAAAAGCTATGATTACTTACATTTGAGAGCTGGAGCAACTCGCCGTCGGCAAGATCCTGCCCCAATGAAGATACCAGCCGGATAATCTGATGACTGTTCGTCAGCTCGGCATGCACCAGGCTTGTTGCCAGAAGATAATCCCCCGTCAGTACGGCTACCTTATTATTAAAGATAGCATTCACCGAGAGTTGCCCACGGCGTTCGGTACTTTCGTCCACTACGTCGTCATGCACCAAACTGGCATTATGAAGAAGTTCCAGAGATACCGCCGCATGAAGAGTGGCAGGAGACACGACGCCATAAAGGCGTGCTACCAACAAGACGAGAATAGGACGCATCATCTTTCCACTGCGCTGGCGTATATGAGCTACTACGCTATCAAGCAGTGTATTCGAACTGGAAAGAGAACTATCATAAAGTTCTTTGAAAGCCTCAAGTTCGCTTTCAATCGGTGTTCTGATAATAGAGATGCTGTCCATTCATGCACAATTTGAGCACAAAAGTAATAATAAAACGCTTAATACGGTATTTTTTTGTACTTTTACCATGAAAAATTAATAAAATCTATGGAGTCAGACAATAAATTATTTCTTTTAGACGCTTATGCACTGATATACCGGGCTTATTATGCCTTTATTAAGAATCCCCGAATCAACTCAAAAGGATTCAACACTTCAGCTATTCTAGGGTTTGTCAATACCCTCGAAGAAGTATTGAAGAAGGAGAATCCCACTCATATAGGAGTGGCTTTCGACCCGGCCGGCCCTACCTTCCGCCACGAGGCTTTCGAACAATATAAAGCACAGCGTGAAGAAACTCCGGAAGCAATCCGTCTTTCCGTACCTATTATAAAAGAAATCATCCGTGCCTACCGTATCCCTATTCTGGAAGTGGCAGGCTACGAGGCTGACGACGTGATAGGAACACTCGCTACCGAAGCCGGACGCCAAGGGATTATTACTTATATGATGACCCCGGACAAAGATTACGGACAATTAGTAAGCGACAAGGTATTCATGTACCGCCCCAAACATACGGGAGGTTTTGAAGTAATGGGTGTCGATGAGGTGAAAGCCAAATTCGATATTCAGTCACCGGCACAAGTCATCGATATGCTCGGCCTAATGGGAGATTCTTCGGACAATATCCCCGGCTGCCCCGGAGTAGGAGAAAAGACAGCTCAAAAACTGATAGCCGAATTCGGAAGCATTGAGAATCTTCTGGAACATACCGACCAACTCAAGGGAGCACTGAAAACAAAAGTGGAAACGAACCGGGAAATGATTACTTTCTCAAAATTCCTCGCGACTATCAAAATCGACGTGCCTATCCAACTCGATATGGATTCGCTCGTTCGTGAGCAGGCAGACGAAGATTCGCTCCGACAGATTTTCGAGGAACTGGAATTCCGGACACTGATCGATCGCGTTCTGAAAAAAGAGAATGCCGGAAACGGAATAACAACTCCAACCGGAAACAAAACGGCAGCAGAAAAAAGTAACCTCGCCCCTCTCCCACTTTTTCCCGAGGAAGGCGGAGCCGTGCAAGGCGATTTATTTGCGAATTTTACGGGCAACGAGCCGGGCGAAGCTAAAAATTCAAATCTAGCGACGTTAGAAACGCTCAATTGCGACTACCAACTTATTGATACAGAAGAGAAAAGAGAAGAAATTATTCAAAAGTTACTTACATCAAAAATTCTTTCGCTAGATACGGAAACTACCGGAACCGAACCAATGGACGCCGAATTGGTCGGAATGAGTTTTTCGATTGCCGAAAATGAAGCTTTTTATGTCCCGGTCCCCGCCGATCAGGAAGAAGCGTTAAAAATCGTCAATGAGTTCCGCCCGGTATTTGAAAATGAAAACTCATTGAAGGTCGGACAGAATATCAAGTATGATATGATCGTTCTCCAAAATTATGGAGTGCAAGTAAAAGGCCCGTTGTTCGATACAATGATCGCCCATTATGTTCTTCAACCTGAACTCCGTCACGGAATGGATTATCTTGCCGAAATCTATCTACGTTATCAGACAATCCATATTGATGAACTGATTGGTCCGAAAGGGAAGAACCAGAAAAATATGCGCGACCTCGCCCCGAAAGACGTTTATCGTTACGCCTGCGAAGATGCGGACGTAACCCTGAAACTGAAAAACGTTCTGGAAAAGGAATTAAAGGAGAATGACGCCGAGCGGCTGTTCTATGATATAGAAATGCCGCTTGTTCCGGTACTGGTTAATATCGAACGCAACGGTGTGCTGCTGGATACGGAAGCGCTGAAACAATCTTCCGCTCACTTTACGGCACAAATGGAGAATATCGAAAAGGAAATTTACGAACTGGCAGGTGAAACGTTCAATATTGCTTCACCGAAGCAAGTCGGTGAGGTGCTGTTTGATAAATTAAGAATTGTAGAGAAGGCAAAAAAGACTAAAACCGGGCAATACGTCACTTCGGAAGAGGTGCTCGAAAGCCTTCGCCACAAACATCCTGTGGTAGAAAAGATATTAGAACACCGGGGACTGAAAAAGTTATTGGGAACATACATCGATGCACTCCCCCAACTCATCAATCCGCGTACAGGACGGGTACATACTTCTTTCAACCAAACCGTTACCGCCACGGGACGTCTTAGTTCAAGCAATCCGAACCTACAAAATATCCCGATCCGCGACGAGAACGGAAAAGAAATCCGCAAAGCATTCATCCCCGATGAAGGCTGCCTTTTCTTCTCTGCGGACTACTCACAGATTGAATTGCGCATCATGGCGCATCTGAGCGAGGATAAGAACATGATCGACGCTTTCCTCAGCAACCATGACATCCACGCTGCCACCGCCGCAAAGATTTATAAGATTGACTTGCAAGATGTAGGCTCTGATATGCGTCGCAAAGCCAAAACTGCCAATTTCGGCATTATCTATGGTATATCCGTATTCGGCCTCGCCGAACGGATGAACGTAGAGCGGAAAGAAGCCAAAGAACTTATCGACGGCTATTTCGAAACCTATCCGGGAGTGAAGGCTTATATGGATAAAAGTATCCGGGTTGCACAAGAAAAAGGCTATGTGGAGACTATTTTCCACCGGAAACGCTTCTTGCCGGACATCAACTCACGAAACGCCGTTGTACGCGGATATGCGGAACGGAATGCCATTAACGCACCTATCCAGGGAAGTGCGGCAGATATTATCAAGGTGGCTATGGCACGTATCTATCAACGTTTCCAAACGGAAGGAATACAAGCCAAAATGATCCTGCAAGTACATGACGAATTGAACTTCAGTGTTCCCGTTGAAGAAAAAGAACGTGTAGAAGAAATTGTTATCGAAGAAATGGAACACGCATACCGTATGCATGTACCTCTGAAAGCTGATTGCGGGTGGGGCAAGAACTGGCTCGAAGCTCACTAACATTATTTAACTCGCTATCCGAAAGCTAGAAAAAAGATTTCTTTTTAAACGAAGTGATTCGTTCTATATCCGGCAGATTGACTGCCGGATATTTTTTTGTCACTAATCTTGGCAAAAAGCAAACTACTGCCAGCACCCACACTTGACAATTTGATAATATTTCACTCCCCAAAATGCATAAATATCAAATTAATATGTAAGTTTGCAGCGTAAAACTGATACATCAGTAGACAAATGAAAGTATAACTTAAAACTAAAATAGCCATGAAAGCAAAAGTATCCTTAAAAATGTTCGTTTTATCCGCTGCTCTTCTTATTGCATCTTTCACCGCTTCCGCACGTAACAACGACGGTCAGTTGATTTACAATCCGATAGAAGAAAATGGCATGACAGTAGGCCAGACCGTTTACAAAATGGACGGAAATACACTTGCCAACTATATGAAGTACAATTATAAGTACGACGACAATAAACGCATGACCGAAAGCGAAGCCCTCAAATGGGACAGCAACAAGGACGAATGGGTAAAGAATTTGCGTATCAACTATATTTATGAAGGCAAGACCGTCACTACCAATTACTATAAATGGAACGCTAAAAAGCGTGCTTATGTACTGGTACCCGAGATGACTGTAACAATGGATAATACAAATATGTAACAAAAACTCTCTCTCATTCTAATATTCTAACAAAAGAGAACGCCGCTCCTGATGAAGAAGAGGCGTTTTCACTTTATATAACCGTAGGCTGTATCACAAGACATAAAACCGTTCCTGCAATTCTTTCAGATAGCTTCTGGAAATGACCAGATCACCTTTATCGTGGAAAGGCGGATAAAGTTGGCAACACTTTCCATCGATCATAGCCAGATAATTTACATTCACAATGGCCGACTGGCTGATTTGCACGAAAGCCTGCGAATAACTGACGATATCCTCCGCTTTCGTGTTCCGTTTCAGGTTCAACCGGATTTGATTAAACAGAACCACCTGCCATTGACGTTTATCTTTCAAATATTCAAAAAATCCGATTTCTTCTAGCCGTAAGAGCTTGAATCCTGTCACCGTGCTAATCATAAACATTCCCTGTTGCGGCATCAGAGCTATAATAGAAGAAGCAAAAGAGGGAGGCGCCACTACAGCAGAACGCATCGCTTTCCGATAACGGTCTATGACAACTTTCAAGTCTTCCGCGCTAAAAGGTTTCAACAAGAAATCAAAAGCCGACTCATGCAAAGCCTGAAGCAGATATTTATCATAGGACGTATAGAACACAACCTTCATATCCCACAATACATCATCCCTTATCTCACTTAGCAAATTAAGGCCCAATATATCCGGAAGCTCCACATCAAGAAAGAGTAAATCCGGATGTAACTCCATAATCATCTTTTTCCCTTTTGCACCACTGCTTGCAATTCCCTTTATCTCAAATTCACGATAAGGCTCCAGTTCACGGCGCAAAGCGTCACTTGCAGAACGTTCGTCATCAATGATGACCACTTTGTACTTTTCTTTTGTATCCATCATAAATCATAAGAAAAACGAAACGGGATATATACCGAAACTAATGTACCGGTCTGTCCACTGTTTCTATTGGTTATTTCAAAACGTATTTTGTCACTCTTGTTTTTCGTATTCAGCAGTTGAATGGTCTGATACAACACCTTCAGTCCGGTACCCGTTCCCCGTGTTGCCGAAGTTACGTTCGGAAGATACCCGCGGCCGTTATCACAAATCGTAATACAGATACCATTCTTTTCATGAGAGACATGTACCGTCAACTCCTTTTCACCATCTTTCCCAACCAGTCCATGCTTGATTGCATTCTCAACCGGGATTTGTATAATCATCGAAGGAATCATCACACGACTTGCATCCAGTCCTTCCTCCACTGTAACCGTTGCCGTAAAATCTTCGCCGACGCGTCCTCTTTCGAGATTAATATACGAACGTACAAAATCCAGCTCGTCTTGTAAGGAAACACTTAGTTTTTCCGTCAGTTCAAGACTGCGTCGGAGATATTTAACCAGCTCCAACAGGTTATTCTTCACATCTTCCGACCCCGTGAACTGATTAATCTCACGTCCCAATACATTGAAAGTGAAATGGGGGGAAATCCGGCTCCGCAGGTTCTCCATGCGGACACGGTTGATTTGCCGGAAAAAGCGTTCACGAAGAAATTCTCTTTTCTTCCGCATATACCAGATGATACCGCCTGTTCCTGCAACTAGCAGCACACAAACAAGTACCCATATATAAACGCTCAACTTCAAAGCTTTCACTTCACCTGCCTGCCGTTGAATCTGCATTTCTTTCCGCAATACAATAGTGTCCTGACGATAGCGCATATCCAGTTCTGCGACACGTGTCTGTACCCGTTCGCTACGGATAGAATCATCCAGACGACAGTCACGCTTCAAATATTCATAAGCACGGCGGTAGTCGCCGGCACGCTCGAAGTAATGCTGGAGATATTGGTTGCGTATTGTCAGCATATTGGCATCAAGATGTCCCACAGGAGCGGTACGTTCTATCATTTTATGAGCCAGCGCCATATTTCCTTTCTGTAACGCCAGTTCAATCATTTGAGTTTCGATATAGTATACAGCCGAGTTATGCTGAATTTCCGAAAAGAAACGATAACTCTCGTCCAGGCATATCTGTGCTGAATCCAAGTTATTGGTCAACAAGTATAATTCTCCCAGGTTTACTTTGATAAAGTTCTGTTCAAACACCATTTGGGGGTGGGCGGAGACTAAGGCATTGGCTCTGCGCATATAGTTCAATGCTTCCTGATAATCCTTCCTGTAATAATAATGATTTCCGCGATTGTTGAGATAGGTCCAACGTTCTCCCACATTCATTTCGTCAAAGAATTTTCCTGCCAGTTCATAATAATGGTTGGACAAATCGAAGTCGCGCAAGTCCATATAAGTTTGTCCCAAACCGTAATAGACAGGGAATTTCGTATGTTCGGACAATCTCAGAGAATCGCAGAGAAACAAGGCGCGGCGGTAATAAGAGGCAGTGTGCGCCAAGTCACTGCGATGCAGGCAGGCGTCAGCCATATTGATACAAATGTCGGGAAGAAGGTGCAGGCGCTTTCCTTTCAGACGATATGCATACGCCTTTTGATAATCAAGTATGGCAGAATCGGGACGGTTCAACTGCATCCAAACGTTTCCTTCAACATTATAAACATCGGCCAGGACATCGTTCCAGCGAGGACACTCGGAAACATTGCGGGAGAATTGCTTAACCTGTCGATTGTAATAAAGTATGGAGTCAAAATCAGAAGAAACAAAGAAGGTTTTACCATAAAGGGCGAGCAGACGATAATACACTTGTGAGTCTTGCACTTGCACCAGCGCGTCACGTACCTGCGAACGGGAATAAAGTACATTGGAGAAAAGAGAATCCTGAACGCGGACTTCGAGAGAATCGACAAGTTCCTGCTCACAAAAAGGCTTATGGCGATGCCTGTCAGCACACCCGCAATACAACAATATCAAAAGCCCGAACAAGCCAAACAGCTTCATAGTAGTCCTCCCATTCATCAATCCCTTATTCATGTCATGTTTTGAATGTGACAAAAATACATTATTTATCCTGAATCCCAACCAATTTTATTATTTTTTTAATACCTTTGTCCCCATATAAATATGAGCAACTGACCTAATGAGTCCACTGAACTTCACCCACATTTTGACACAGGCAGTCGATGAGCTATCGGAAAGCGAATCTTACAAAGGACTGTTTCATCAACACAAAGATGGCGAACCACTGCCCTCTGCTAAAGTCTTGTATGAAATTATCGAGCTTTCACGCTCTATCTTATTTCCCGGATATTACGGAAATTCCACTATCAACAGCCGGACAATCAATTACCACATCGGTGTAAATATTGAGAAGTTATTTGATTTGCTTACCGAGCAAATCCTTGCCGGATTGTGTTTTGGAACCAGTATAGAAGGAAGATGTAATGCCTGCTCCGATTCCAAGAGAGAAGAAGCAGCCCGCCTTGCCGCCAAGTTTATCAGCAAATTGCCTGTCATGCGCAGAGTGCTGGCTACCGACGTAGAAGCCGCCTATAACGGCGACCCTGCCGCCGAAAGTTATGGCGAAGTTATTTTCTGCTATCCCGCTATCAAGGCCATCAGTAACTACCGCATCGCGCATGAGCTACTGGAACTGGGTGTCCCCCTGATTCCGCGTATCATTACGGAAATGGCGCACAGCGAAACAGGTATTGATATTCATCCGGCCGCCAAGATTGGCAGTCACTTCACGATCGACCACGGCACAGGTGTGGTAATCGGCGCAACGAGTATCATCGGAAACAACGTCAAACTCTATCAGGGCGTCACTCTGGGAGCCAAGAGTTTCCCGCTGGATGCGGATGGAAAGCCGATCAAAGGCATCCCGCGCCACCCGATACTGGAAGACAATGTAATCGTTTATTCCAACGCCACTATCCTGGGAAGAATCACTATCGGACGCGATGCAACCGTAGGCGGTAATATCTGGGTGACGGAGAACGTCCCCGCAGGAGCAAGAATCGTACAAACCAAAGCAAAAAAATAAAACCAAATAACTATATATGAGCGAACAATTCGAGATGATTGCCAAGACCTTCCAGGGACTGGAGGAGATACTTGCAGAAGAGCTGACAGCACTAGGAGCCAACGACATTCAAATAGGCCGCCGAATGGTGTCATTCACAGGGGATAAGCGTATGATGTATAAGGCTAATTTCTGCCTCCGTACTGCTATCCGTATTCTTAAACCGATCAAGAACTTTACGGCAAAGGATGCCGACGAAGTTTACAATGAAATACAGGCAATTCCTTGGGAGGAATATCTCGACGTAAACAAGACATTTGCAATAGATGCAGTAGTATTCAGCGAAGAATTCCGCCATTCGAAGTTTGTTTCGTACAAGGTGAAAGATGCAATCGTGGATTATTTCCGTGAAAAGACAGGCAAACGCCCGTCTGTACGCATCAGCAATCCGGACGTATTGTTGAATATCCATATCGCACAAACGACCTGCACCTTGTCTTTGGACTCGTCCGGTGAATCACTTCACCGGCGCGGTTACCGCCAGGAAGCCGTAGAAGCTCCGTTGAACGAGGTATTGGCTGCCGGTATGATTCTGATGACCGGCTGGCGGGGAGAATGTGACTTGATTGATCCGATGTGCGGTTCGGGTACTATTCCAGTGGAAGCTGCATTGATAGCAAGAAACATCGCTCCGGGCGTATTCCGTAAGGGATTTGCATTTGAGAAATGGGTGGATTTCGATGCGGATATGTTCGACGAGCTTTACAATGACGACAGTCAGGAGCGTGAATTTACACATAAAATTTACGGATACGACAACAATCCGAAAGCGAACGAAATAGCAACTCATAACATAAAGGCAGCGGGGGTATCGAAAGATGTCGTACTGAAACTGCAACCGTTCCAGCAATTCGAACAGCCGAAAGAGAAGTCTGTCATCATCACCAACCCTCCTTATGGAGAGCGTATTTCCACCAATGATTTACTCGGACTATACCAAATGATTGGCGAGCGCCTGAAACACGCGTTTGTAGGAAACGAGGCATGGGTTCTCTCCTACCGGGAAGAGTGTTTCGACCAGATTGGTTTGAAAGCCAGCCAAAAGGTTCCTTTGTTCAACGGGCCACTGGAATGTGAATTCCGCAAATATGAAATCTTTGACGGAAAATACAAGGAATTCAAGAGTCAGGAAGAAGCAGGAGAAGAAAAGAAAGAGACGGAAGGAGAACAAGCGTCTAAGTTCAGGGAAAGAAAAGAATATAAACCTCGTCGGGAAGGAGAATTCAAACCCCGTAGAGAAAGTGAGTTCAGGCCGCGCCGGGAAGGTGACTCCAGACCTCGCAGAGAAGGAGAATACAAGCCGCGCCGGGAAGAAGGAGAATTCAAGCGGGAAGGAAACAGAGAGAGAAAACCGCAGGGAGAATTCCGTAGCCGAAGAGACCCGAAAGCTCCGAGAGAGTTCAAAGGAAATCGGGAACCGAGGATTCCGAAGAAGGAAGAGGAGTAAACAAGCGTTAATAGTTAATTGCACATTCACAAGAAATTAGCAACGAAAAGCAATTTAATGGATTATTCAATGCTTTTACCAAGTTGGGTGCTGCTATTCGGATAAAGAGCACTTCTTTGGACAGAGTAAAAATAAAAGGATTTAAAAACAAATAATAAAGAAAAGAGCAATGAGTAAAGTTGGAAAAAGAGCCTTCCTTTTGTTGTTGGCAATCCCAATTGTAATCAATGTTATGGCACAAGAAACCAAGAAACCGACACTGGAAGACCTGATTCCGGGCGGTGAAAGTTATCGTTATGCAGAAAACCTGTACGGGCTGCAATGGTGGGGCGACGAGTGTATTAAACCCGGCATCGACACCATCTATTCTATCCAGCCGCAAACAGGCAAAGAAACAATGCTCATCACCCGTGAGCAAATCAACAAAGCGCTTGCAGAAGACAAGGCAGGAAAGTTATCCCATTTGTATTCCGTACGTTTCCCATGGGCGGAAAAGCCGCAAATGTTACTGAACATAGCCGGAAAATACATCGTATATGATTTCAAGAACAACCGGATTGTCAGCAGTCGCAAGCCTAAAGCCAAAGCGGAAAACGAAGACTACTGCACCGCCAATGGAAATGTAGCCTATACAATCGGCAACAATCTATACGTAAACGAACAGGCGGTGACGAACGAGCCCGAAGGCATCGTCTGCGGCCAGTCCGTACACCGCAATGAGTTCGGTATCAACAAAGGTACATTCTGGAGCCCGAAAGGTAATCTGCTCGCCTTCTACCGTATGGATGAAAGTATGGTGACTCAATACCCGCTTGTAGACATTACCGCACGTGTGGGCGAAGTGAACAATGTCCGCTATCCAATGGCAGGAATGACCAGCCACCAAGTGAAGGTAGGTATCTACAACCCCGCAACGGGCAAAAGCATTTACCTGGATGCAGGCGACCCTACCGACCGCTACTTTACGAACATCAGTTGGGCACCGGACGAGAAGAGCCTCTACCTGATTGAAGTAAACCGCGACCAGAACCATGCCAAACTTTGCCAATACAACGCAGAAACAGGCAAGCTGACAAAGGTGCTCTACGAAGAAACTCACCCGAAATACGTAGAGCCGCAAAACCCGATTATATTCTTGCCGTGGGATACCAGCAAATTCATTTATCAGAGCCAGCGCGATGGATACAATCACCTCTATCTGTTTGATACCAAAGCAAGCATTTACGGTGACCTTCAGGAAGGAACCGGCGGCGCCCAATATCGCGAATCAGTGAAGGTAAAACAGTTGACTAAAGGCAACTGGCTGGTAAAAAACATATTAGGCTTCAACGCTAAGCGGAAAGAAGTTATCTTCACCGCCATAGAGGGCTTGAGAAGCGGTCATTTCGCAGTAAACGTGAACAACGGAAAGATGAGCCGCCCGTTCGATAGCAGTAAAGAGAGTGAACACAACGGAGTGCTCAACGCTTCCGGGACGTTCCTTATCGACCGTTATTCCACTAAAGACCAGCCCCGCATCATCAATCTGGTAGATACAAAGAACTTCAAAGAAACCGTAAACCTGCTGACTGCCAAAGACCCGTATGAAGGTTATCAAATGCCAAGTATTGAAACCGGGACAATCAAAGCGGCCGACGGCACAACCGACCTTCACTACCGCCTGATGAAGCCGGCAAACTTTGACCCGAACAAGAAATATCCAACCATTATTTACGTCTACGGAGGTCCTCATGCCCAATGTGTCACCGGAGGCTGGCAGAATGGCGCACGTGGCTGGGACACGTATATGGCCAACAAAGGCTATATCATGTTTACGATCGACAATCGTGGCAGCAGTAGCCGCGGACTGGAGTTTGAGAACGCCACCTTCCGTCGCCTCGGCATTGAAGAAGGCAAAGACCAGGTAAAAGGTGTCGAATTCCTGAAATCCCTCCCTTACGTAGACGGCGGACGCATCGGCGTGCACGGCTGGAGCTTTGGAGGGCACATGACCACTGCCTTGTTGCTCCGTTACCCGGAAATATTCAAAGTAGGCGTAGCCGGTGGCCCTGTCATCGACTGGGGATATTATGAAGTGATGTACGGCGAACGCTATATGGACACACCGGAAACCAATCCTGAAGGTTACAAGGAATGCAACCTGAAAAACCTCGCGGGTCAGTTGAAAGGTCATCTGCTGATTATCCATGACGACCATGACGACACTTGCGTGCCTCAACACACCTTGTCGTTCATGAAAGCTTGTGTAGACGCCCGCACCTACCCCGACCTGTTCATCTACCCGTGCCACAAGCACAACGTATCAGGTCGCGACCGTGTACATCTGCACGAAAAAATCACCCGGTACTTTGAGCAGAACCTGTAAAAAGCGGCTGCTTATCCATACCTAATCAAACGTATAACAGTATAACTTATAACAGTATAAAGATGAAGATTTTATTACTAGGCTCGGGCGGCCGCGAACATGCACTGGCATGGAAAATTGCCCAAAGTCCGAAAGTTGAGAAGCTGTATATTGCTCCGGGAAATGCCGGAACAACTGCCGTAGGCGAAAATGTCAACATCAAGGCTACTGATTTTGAAGCTATCAGCGCTTTCGCCCTGAAGGAAGACATCGCCATGGTCGTAGTAGGTCCCGAAGATCCGTTGGTAAAAGGAATCTACGACTACTTCCAGAACCGCCCCGAACTTAAACACATCGCTGTTATCGGTCCCTCCGCACAGGGAGCCGAACTGGAAGGAAGCAAGGAATTTGCAAAAGGCTTCATGATGCGTCACAACATCCCGACAGCCCGTTACAAAAGTATCACTTCCGCAACTATTGAAGAAGGTTTGGCCTTCCTCGAAACATTGGAAGCTCCTTATGTACTGAAAGCCGACGGCCTCTGTGCCGGAAAAGGCGTACTGATTCTCCCCACGCTGGACGAAGCCAAAAAGGAACTGAAAGAAATGCTCGGCGGTATGTTCGGCTCTGCATCGGCAACAGTTGTCATTGAAGAGTTCCTGAGCGGTATCGAGTGTTCCGTATTTGTCCTGACCGACGGTGAAAACTATAAAGTCCTCCCCGTAGCAAAAGACTACAAACGTATCGGTGAAGGCGACAAAGGTCTGAATACAGGGGGCATGGGTAGCGTAACCCCTGTTCCGTTTGCCGACGAAGTGTTCATGGAGAAAGTACGCACCCGCATCATCGAGCCGACAATCAACGGCCTGAAAGAAGAGAATATCGTCTACAAAGGTTTCATCTTCCTCGGATTAATCAATGTGAAAGGTGAGCCAATGGTGATCGAATACAACGTCCGTATGGGCGACCCGGAAACAGAAAGCGTCATGCTCCGCATTCAGAGCGATCTCGTGGAACTGCTGGAAGGCACTGCCGCAGGCAACCTGAACGAAAAGACACTCGTTATGGACCCGCGTTCGGCAGGTTGTGTGATTCTCGTCAGCGGCGGTTACCCGGAAGCTTATGAGAAAGGATTCCCGATCAGCGGACTGGAACAGGCTGCCGCTACGGAAAGTATCATTTTCCATGCCGGAACAGCTATGAAAGACGGCCAAGTAGTTACAAACGGAGGACGCGTTATCGCTGTCTGCTCCTATGGAGCTACTAAAGAAGAAGCGTTGGCACAGAGCTACAAAGTAGCGGACATGATTGACTTCGACAAGAAGTACTTCCGCCGCGACATCGGCTTCGACCTATAACTGCCGGCGTAACGCCGAAGCAAGGCTTCCATTCGACGGCATTGTTTCAAATGAGAGGCGATGTTTATTCTAGAGAAGAGACGATGTCAACGCTAGATAAGAATCACCTTGGTAAAGCCACGCTAGAGGCAAATCTATCTCCATTCTCCTCCTTCGGGAAGGAGGAGTACCCGTAGGGGGAGGTGGTAGGTGAATACATAAGTCTATTATTAAAACAGATAGGCGCACCTACCACCCCGGCTTTCAGCCACCCCTCCTTCCCGGAAGGAGGGGAAGCCATTCGGAGAAAACCATTCGGAAAGAAAGGAAAGAAAGGGAGAGAAGGGAAAGAAACCATAGAAACCACAGAAGAAACAGAAGCAACAAAAAAATAATTGAACGAGATTAAATGAGAAATAAAAAGCTGCAAGGTCAAGTAACAGCAGGGCGGTGGACGCTGCCTATCGTTGTCTTTATCTGTACCCTCTGTTGGGTACTGACATCCTTTTTACTGCCCGACCTCACAGCCTCAACAGTGGAAGACAGCACTCTCTCCCTCTGGCAATCCGCCCGCGACTTGTTACTTCCCGCATGGGCCGAACGACTTGTCAGCTATCTGATTTATGCCGTTATCGGTTATAGCCTGATAGAGCTGAACAACCGTTTCGGCATTATCCGTATGCGGGCGTCCATGCAGACAGCCATATACTTTCTGTTGGTCACTATCTGCCCGGAAATGCACTTGCTATATGCAGGAGACATTGCAGCCCTTGCTTTCCTGTTCTCCATTTATTTCCTGTTCAAAAGTTATCAGCAGCCGCAGGCAGCAGGCTATTTATTCTATTCCTTCCTTTTCATCGGAGCGGGAAGCCTGCTTTTCCCCCAACTCACCTTCCTTTCGGTACTCTGGATATTCGAAGCTCACCGTTTTCAGGCACTCAAGCCCCGTAGTTTCTGCGGTGCGCTCTTAGGCTGGGTACTGCCTTACTGGTTCCTGTTCGGGCACGCCTTCTTCTACAATCAAATGGAGTTATTCTACCGTCCGTTTACCGAACTGGTAACTTTCGGCAAGCCCTTCGACCTGCAAATTCTCCAACCTTGGGAATTGGCGGTTCTCGGCTATTTACTTGTACTGTTCATTGTCAGCGCCGCCCATTGCATCATCGCAGGATTTGAAGACAAGATACGCACCCGTGCCTATCTGCAATTTCTTATCGACCTGAATATCTTCCTCTTCCTGCTCATAGCTTTGCAGCCAACCTATTGTGTCAATCTGTTGCCGTTGCTCATGATAAGCAGCAGCATCCTGATCGGACATTTTTTCGTACTGACCAACAGCAAGACATCGAACGTATTCTTCATAATCTCGCTGGTCAGTCTCATCCTCCTATTCAGTTTTAATATATGGACGCTTTTATAGACTCAACAATACAACTCCTCATCGAATGGGGATTACCGGGATTATTCATCTCGGCTTTACTGGCCGGCAGCATCGTGCCTTTCAGTTCCGAACTGGTACTGGTGGCACTCGTCAAACTCGGCCTGCCCCCTACCGCCTGCCTGATATCCGCCGCACTCGGCAACACGGTAGGCGGAATGACCTGTTACTATATGGGACGTCTGGGCAAAATAAGCTGGATAGAGAAATATTTCAAGGTAAAGAAAGAAAAGGTAGACAAAATGGTGAACTTCCTGCAAGGGAAAGGAGCACTTATGGCATTTTTCGCCTTCCTTCCGGCTATCGGTGAAGTTATCTCCATTGCACTGGGATTTATGCGAAGCAATATATGGCTTACGGTAGCTTCCATGTTTGCCGGCAAGTTGATACGTTACATCCTTCTCCTGTATGTGCTGGAAAGTGCATGGAATGTGGTAGCAGGATAAATGTTTCATTAAGTAATCAAGCAATAAGTATCAGATAGCAAGTTATACGATGAAAAGAATAATCGAGAAGACCGATGACGGGAGCACTACCCTGTTTGTTCCGGAATTGAATGAGCATTATCATTCAACGAAAGGGGCACGCACGGAGTCCCAGCACATTTTCATCAATATGGGACTGAAAGCCTCCACCGCCACCACCCCTCACATTCTGGAAATAGGTTTCGGAACAGGTCTGAACGCCTGGCTCACCCTCGAAGAAGCAGAAAAAAGCGGGAGGAATGTATACTATACAGGTCTGGAACTCTATCCCCTGGAATGGCAACTCGTAGAGCAACTGGGGTATATTTCCGCCAACGAACAACTAATGACAGGCGACAACCAGTGTCCGGCCCACGAGTTATTCAAACAGCTTCATACCTCCCCGTGGGAAGAAGACGTACCGATTACCCCTCACTTCACCCTACAAAAAGTACAAAAAGACTTTAATAAGCTGGAAACAGAGACAGAAGGGTGGAAAGCAGACGTGATTTACTTCGACGCCTTCGCACCGGAAAAGCAGCCGGAGATGTGGTCGCAAGAACTATTCAACCGCCTTTATGTTTTATTAAATAACGGCGGAATCCTGACGACTTATTGTGCCAAAGGAGTCGTCAGGCGAATGTTGCAGGCCGCAGGATTCATCGTGGAACGTCTTCCCGGCCCTCCGGGAGGAAAACGGGAAATACTGCGGGCCCGGAAACAAGAATAAGAACTTAAAAACGAAAACAAGAATAAGTAAAACAAGATAAGTAAGAACAACCCGAAATACAACAAGTCATGAAAAAGCAACTAATAGATATGAAGACCCTGCTTATCGTCGGCTCCTGCCTCCTACTGGCAGCGTGCACCGGACGAACGTCCCAAAGCGGTACTGAGGAAAAGCCGGTCATTACCGTCACACTCGAACCGCAACGCTATTTCACGGAAGCCATTGCAGGCGACAAGTTCACGGTAGTCAGCATGGTCCCCAAAGGTTCCAGTCCGGAAACATACGACCCGGTTCCGCAGCAACTCGTATCCCTTGGCGACAGCAAAGCCTACTTCCGCATCGGTTACATCGGCTTCGAACAGGCCTGGATGGACCGTCTGATGAACAATGCCCCTCATATCCAAGTGTTCGACACCTCCAAAGGAATAGACCTGATTCTGAACGACAACGAACATGGCAACGGATATCATGACCATGAAGGTCACAATCATCCAGGTCACAGTCATGCCGTAGAGCCACATATATGGAACTCGACCGCCAACGCCCTCATCCTTGCCGGAAATACGTATAAAGCGCTCTGCACCCTTGATAAAGCCAATGAGCTTTATTACAGGAACCGGTACGACTCCCTCTACCAACGCATCCAGCAAACGGACAGTCTGATTCGTCAACAACTCTCCGCACCGGACGCCGTCAAATCCTTTATGATTTACCACCCGGCCCTCTCCTACTTTGCCCGTGACTACGGACTGCACCAGATTTCTATCGAAGAAGGAGGCAAAGAACCCTCTCCCGCCCACCTGAAAGAGCTGATAGACCTCTGCAAAGCGGAAGACGTGCGTGTAATCTTCGTCCAACCGGAGTTTGACAAGCGCAATGCGGAAACTATCGCGCAGCAGACCGGTACCAAAGTAGTTCCTATCAACCCCCTCAGCTACGACTGGGAAACAGAAATGCTGAATGTAGCCAAAGCTCTCGCCCCGGCCGAGACAAAGGAACAAACAGTCAGACAGTGATATCAGAAAAGCCAATGACGAAGCCAATTATCGAAATAAAAAACCTATCCGCCGGATACGACGGCCGCAATGTTCTCCATGACATCAACCTTGCCGTCTACGAACGGGACTTCCTCGGAATTATCGGTCCGAACGGAGGCGGGAAGACAACGCTTGTAAAGTGCATCCTCGGTCTGCTAAAGCCCACCGGAGGGGAAATTAGTTTCAACTGTAAGCCTTCTTTGGGCTACCTGCCTCAATACAGCACGATCGACCGGAAATTTCCCATATCAGTGGAGGAAGTAATCCTTTCCGGACTCAGCATACAGAAGTCACTGACCTCCCGTTTCACCCCCGAACAAAAGGAGAAGGGCAAGCAAATTATTGCCCGCATGGGGCTCGAAGGACTCGAACACCGTGCTATCGGGCAATTAAGCGGCGGACAGTTGCAACGCGCGCTTCTGGGACGCGCCATAATCTCCGACCCTTCCGTGCTTATTCTGGACGAACCCAGCACGTATATCGACAAGCGTTTCGAAGCACGCCTCTACGAGTTGCTGGCGGAAATTAATAAAGAATGTGCCATTATCCTTGTCAGTCACGACATCGGCACGGTGCTGCAACAGGTGAAATCTATCGCCTGTGTCAACGAAACTCTGGATTATCATCCCGATACGGGGGTCACCACCGAATGGTTGGAAAAGAACTTTAACTGTCCTATCGAACTGCTCGGACACGGGACGCTGCCGCACCGCATTCTGGGTGAACATCATCACCACCACTAGCCGTTCGCTGTGGAGGGGTGGACAGGTAGATACATAATGCTGATAATCTATTAATTTACGCATGCACCTACCACCTCCCCCTACGGGTACTCCTCCTTCCAGAAGGAGGAGAATATAGATAGTATCGGCTTTAAAGTTCCTTTATAATGACGGTATCAATGGATTAGAGCGGCGGTATTGTTAGCTTGCCACGGCCGTGGTAGGTATTCGTCACGGGCGTGGAGAGATCCTTCCACAGCCATGGCAGGAAGTCTCCACGGCTGTGGCAATCCAATGATAGCGGTAGTGTAATGTAACTTTCCTTACTTGTTTTCTCATGTTTGCCGGCTCTTCTACTTATATAATGCGGCTTCACAACAGAGTTTTCATTACGGTTCTTCCTCACCCCTATCAGGGCTTTTCCCAACCGCCGCAGGGACATAAGATAGCGTAAATCATCTTCCCGTTACTTAATATTTCTTACTTTCTACCTCATTATCCTTACAAATCACTATCTTTGCGACCGCATAACCTGTTTTTAACGAATAAACTACGATAGTGCTAATGAAACAGTACAGAACCATAAACAACCTCATGGGTTGGCTTACATTCATCATTGCGGCAACGGTTTATTGCCTGACAATAGAACCGACTGCAAGTTTCTGGGATTGCCCCGAGTTTATAACTACCGGCTACAAACTGGAAGTCGGTCACCCGCCCGGCGCACCTTTCTTCATGCTAATGGCGAACCTGTTCACCCAGTTTGCCTCCGATGTGACCACCGTGGCAAAAATGGTGAATTATATGAGTGCCCTGATGAGCGGTGCCTGTATCCTGTTCCTTTTCTGGAGCATCACCCACCTGGTTCGCAAACTGATTATCACCGATGAAAACAATATTACCAAAGGCCAGCTTGTCACCATTATGGGTAGCGGACTGGTCGGTGCACTGGTTTATACATTCAGTGACACATTCTGGTTCTCGGCCGTAGAAGGCGAAGTATACGCTTTCTCCTCCCTGTTCACCGCCGTTGTTTTCTGGCTGATACTGAAGTGGGAAGACGTAGCCGACCAGCCTCACAGCGACCGTTGGATTATCCTCATCGCCTACCTGACCGGTTTGAGTATCGGCGTACACTTGCTCAACTTGCTTTGTTTGCCCGCTATCGTGCTGGTTTACTATTATAAGAAAACTCCGAATGCCACCGCAAAAGGTTCATTGCTTGCCCTTTTCGGTTCCATGGTGCTCGTGGCAGCCGTGCTCTACGGCATTGTGCCGGGTATCGTGAAAGTAGGCGGCTGGTTCGAACTGTTGTTTGTCAACGGATTGGGAATGCCGTTCAACACCGGGGTAGTGGTCTATATCATCCTGCTTGCAGCAGCGCTGATCTGGGGTGTTTACGAAAGTTACACGCAAAAGAGCAAGGCGCGCATGGCTGTCTCCTTTATCCTGACGATTGCCCTGCTCGGTATCCCGTTCTACGGACATGGAGCCAGCAGTATCCTCATCGGTATCCTCGTAATCGGCGTATTGGCTATCTATCTTGCCCCGCAGATGCAGGAAAAGATGAAAGAGAAATGGCGTATTTCGGCGCGCACGCTGAACACGACATTGCTGTGCACGATGATGATCGTTATCGGCTATTCGTCTTATGCACTGATCGTTATCCGCTCTACCGCCAACACGCCCATGGACCAGAACTCACCGGAAGATATCTTCACGCTGGGCGAATACCTCGGTCGTGAGCAGTATGGCACACGCCCGTTGTTCTACGGCCCTGCTTTCTCCTCCAAAGTGGCACTCGACGTAAAAGACGGTTATTGCATTCCCCGCCAGTCAGAAACAGGCAGCAAGTATGTCCGCAAGGAAAAGACTTCGCCGGACGAAAAAGACTCTTATATCGAACTCCCCGGACGTATCGAGTATGAATACGCACAGAATATGCTTTTCCCGCGTATGTACAGTTCCTCGCACGCCCCGCTCTACAAGCAATGGGTTGACATCAAGGGACATGACGTACCTTACGACCAATGCGGAGAAATGGTCATGGTGAATATGCCTACCCAATGGGAGAACATCAAGTTCTTCTTCTCCTACCAGTTGAACTTCATGTACTGGCGTTACTTCATGTGGAACTTCGCCGGACGCCAGAACGACATTCAGGGTAGCGGAGAAATAGAACACGGCAACTGGATTACCGGTATTCCGTTCATCGATAACCTGCTCGTAGGCAATCAGGAATTCCTGCCGCAGGACCTCAAGAATAACAAAGGACACAATGTATTCTACTGCCTGCCGTTGCTGCTCGGACTGATCGGGCTTTTCTGGCAAGCCTACCACAGTCAGCGTGGTATCCAGCAGTTCTGGGTAGTATTCTTCCTGTTCTTCATGACGGGTATCGCCATTGTGCTCTACCTCAACCAGACGCCTGCACAGCCTCGTGAACGAGATTATGCATACGCCGGTTCATTCTATGCCTTTGCCATCTGGGTAGGTATGGGTGTGGCAGGTGTTATCCGGCTATTGCGGGAGTACTGCAAGATGCAGGAACTTCCTGCCGCTGCTCTGGCTTCCGTTCTCTGCCTGTTTGTCCCCATTCAAATGGCAGGACAGACGTGGGACGACCACGACCGTAGCGGCCGCTTCGTAGCCCGCGACTTCGGCCAGAACTATCTGATGACCCTGCAGGAATCAGGAAACCCGATTATCTACACCAACGGTGATAACGATACCTTCCCTCTGTGGTACAACCAGGAAACGGAAGGCTTCCGTACCGATGCCCGCACTTGTAACCTGAGTTACTTGCAGACCGACTGGTACATCGACCAGATGAAGCGTCCGGCATACGATTCGCCCTCTCTCCCTATCACATGGGACCGCGTCCAATACGTGGAAGGACAGAACGAGTATATCTCTATCCGCCCGGAAATGAAGAAGCTCATCGACAACTACTTCAAGCAGGCCGAAGAACTGGCAGCACAAGGAGACACCACCGTATTGTCTCTCGTCCACTCTATCTTCGGAGAGAACCCGTATGAACTGAAGGAGATTATCAACCGCTGGATGCTCGGCAAGAACGACCAACTGAAGGAACTGCTCAAGAAAAGCGGACAGGGAATCGAACTTCCTCTGATCCCGACGGACAGTATCGTGATGAAAGTGGATGCGGAAGCCGTGCGCCGTTCCGGCATGAAGATACCGGAAGCCTTGGGTGACTCTATCCCCGAATATATGACTATCTCGCTGAAAGACGCCAACGGCAACCCGAAACGCGCGCTTTACAAGAGCGAACTGATGATGCTCGAAATGCTGGCCAACGCCAACTGGGAACGCCCGATCTATATGGCAATCACCGTAGGCAGCGAAAACCACCTCGGCATGGATAACCACTTCGTTCAGGAAGGTCTTGCCTACCGCTTCACTCCGTTCGAGACGGACAAACTGAACAGCAAAATCGACAGTGAAAAGATGTACGACAACCTGATGAACAAGTTCAAGTTCGGCGGTATCGACAAGCCGGGAATCTACATCGACGAGAACGTGATGCGTATGTGCTACACACACCGCCGCATCTTCACGCAACTGGTGGGACAACTCATCAAGGAAGGCAAAAAAGACAAGGCGCTTGCCGCCCTCGACTATGCCGAGAAGATGATTCCATCGTCCAACGTACCGTACGACTGGGCCAACGGGGCTTTCCAAATGGCAGAAGCCTACTATCAGTTGGGACAGACAGAGAAAGCGAACAAGATTATCGACGAACTTGCCAACAAGTCGCTCGAATACATGGTCTGGTACCTGAGTCTGACCGACTACCAACTCTCCATTGCCAGCGAAAACTTCATGTACAATGCAGGATTGCTTGACGCGGAAGTACGCCTAATGGAGAAATACAAATCAGAAGAACTTGCAAAACACTACTCCGAACAGCTCGACCAACTATACAACGAGTATGTGACGAGAATGAAAGGGAAATAAATTAAGCAATAAGTAACAAGTATTAAGCGATATCATCCATGCGGTTTACAACGCAGCCCATTGCTTATTACTTGTTACTTATTATTTCAAAAAAGTACAAACTCTCATGTTTATAGAACAACCACCGTGGTTTTTCCGGGCGTTGTATCCGCAAGCCATTTTCCGAATGGACCCGAACGAACGGGCCGTCTACCTGACTTTTGATGACGGACCTATCCCCGAAGTTACTCCCTGGGTACTGGAACTGCTGGAAAAACACAATATTAAAGCTACCTTCTTCATGGTAGGCGACAATATAAAGAAACACCCGGACGAATACCGGATGGTGGTAGAACACGGTCACCGCATCGGCAACCACACTTTCAACCACATCCGTGGATTCGAATACTCCAACCCCGACTATCTGGCAAATGCCCAAAAAGTAGATGAAATCATACATTCCGACCTGTTCCGCCCGCCACACGGCCACATGGGTTTCCGACAATACTATACCCTCCGCTATCATTACCGGATCATCATGTGGGACCTCGTGACCCGCGATTACAGTAAGCGGATGCGCCCGGAACAGGTACTCAACAACGTGAAACGTTACGCACGCAACGGCTCTATCATCACCTTCCACGACTCCCTGAAATCATGGAACAACGGGAACCTGCAATATGCCCTCCCCCGCTCTATCGAGTTTCTGAAAGCGGAAGGATATGAGTTTAAAGTGTTATAACGTTACGCGAGCTATACAGAATACGTCATATCAGCTAAAACATACGTTATATCAGCTATAAAAATGGAAGCACTCCTCCCCACTGAAATAATCAAAGCCGAAGCCCTGCGCCTCGGCTTTTCAGCCTGTGGAGCAGCGCCTGCCGAAGCTGTCAGTGAAAAGGTTGCTGATACTTTCCGCCAATGGCTTGCAGACGGTTGCCAGGGGGAAATGGCTTATATGCAGAATTATGAGGACAAGCGCCTCGACCCGCGGCTCTTAGTAGAAGGGGCACGCACCGTTATGAGTGTTGCCCTGAACTATTATCCCGAAACGAAGCTGCCGGAGAATGAATACCAGATAGCGTGGTATGCCTACGGCAAAGATTATCACGATGTCATGAAGGCAAAGCTCAAGACGTTGCTTGAGTTTATCCAAAACAACTATTCTGCCGGCGGACGCGCCTTCTGCGACACCGCCCCCGTACTCGAACGCTATTGGGCATGGCGTGCCGGACTCGGCTGGATAGGGAAAAACACCCAGCTTATCATTCCGCAAGCGGGTTCTTGCTTCTTTTTGGGAGAATTAATTATTGACTTGCCTGCCGACCGCTATGACAGTCCGCAGGAAAACCGTTGCGGTTCATGTACCCGTTGCCTCAACGCTTGTCCTACAAAAGCGCTAGAAGCGCCTTTCAGGCTCAATTCCGCCAAATGTCTCTCTTACCTGACCATTGAATACCGTGGAGAACTTCCGCCCGATACGGGGCAAAAAATGGGCAAAATGATCTACGGCTGCGACGAATGTCAACGTGCCTGTCCATGGAACCGCTTCGCGACTCCTTCACGGACAATAGAATTCTCCCCTTCCGCCTCCCTGCTGACCATGCGGAAGGAAGACTGGCACCGCCTCTCGGAAGAACAATACAGGACACTGTTCAAGGGCAGCGCAGTGAAAAGGGCCAAGTATCAGGGACTCATGCGAAACATCCGGTCCGCGAAAAAGTAAGTGACCGAAGTTCTGAAAACACGCCGCACGGTCTGAATAAGCAAAATTTAGCAACCATATTGTTCTCCCGCCTCATTATTTTTCATAAATTTGCAGCGGACTCTTCCGCAGAAAGCCTTCGGGTGGTTAGTGGGGAGAGCTGTTTATATAGAGAAGACGTTTACAAGCGTTTGTCTTTCGTGTTTCAAAACTTCGCAGTTTTTTTCATATCACCAGAAAGATGAATAGCAACAAAGACGTCCTCCTGATGTGTATTTATATACATCCGTGCCTCTCTTTGCCGAAACAAAGGGAGGTTACGGGTGTTGTACATATCGGCGTGGGCTTTCTGCGTTGTTCGTTCTTGATGATATGGCATTGCGAAGGCCTTGAAACACGGAACGGACGAAGGTGAGATTCCCACGCCTCTTTTATATATTCTCGCCGGTATTACAATAATCCGTTCCTCCAACGGGAATCCGGGGGACGCACACTTGCAGAATGACATGATTCATGCGGGACAACTTATCGAACGCACGCTTCACGAACAAGGACGTACTGTTACCTGGTTCGCCAGTCAGCTATGCTGCACACGTCCCAACGTCTACAAGATTTTCCGGAAAGAGAATATCGACATCCACCTGCTCTGGCGCATCTCCTGCATCCTCAACCACGACTTCTTCCACGATTTATCCGACAGCATCAGTACGGGCAGCTCCTCCGGTGTATCCAAATAGGATACAATTCCGTATCCTCCTTGGAACTATGTTTTCTCCTGCTGGTATAGTCCTTTCGCATACCTTTGCAAGCATATTAACATATAATCACAAAGGGATATGAAAACGAAAAAACTGATTTTAGTTATTTTCCTCACCTTTATCGGTGCAATCGGAGCGTACGCACAGAAAACAAATGTAAGAATGCAGGAAACACAGGCACGTCTGCTGGATGTCACCTCAAACGCTTATGTAAAGCCGCTAACCGTGGAGTTGCAGATAGACAAATCGAAAGGACGCATCAAAGACGAATGGACGCTCACCAGAGAACAAGCCGAACAGGAGATGAATGGCGACCTGGTCAACATCCGCAGCTATGCAATCTATATGTCTTCGCAAAAACATAATGCAGACGTGATAGTGGCAGCCACATTCAACGTCAAAACCAATGACGACGGGAACGGATATAAAGTGACCGTCATCGGCTATCCGGCCACCTTTATCAACTGGAAGACGGCAGAAGCCTCGGACTACGAATGGATCCGCATGGAAAAAACTCTCACAACAGCCGACAAAGACAAGATAGCCGCCGTCATCAAATAACAACCGTTATCAAATAAACAGACAACAAGTATTAATAATCAAATAGAATTTCAACATGAAAAAACTATTATCATTGGCAGCCGCATTCTTACTGTGTGCAGGCGTGCAAGCACAGATTGTATCATCCAGAAGTGTCAGCATCAAATCCGCTCAGAAACAGCCTTCTGAAACACAATGGTTCCTGCGTGGCGGATTGAATGTCATGAAAATGACCGGAGACGGAGCGGAAGACACCGGCAGCAAACTCGGTTACAACTTTGTTTACGGTTTCCAGAAGCCATTAGGGAGTGTAGGTACGTACTGGGGAATGGAGTTCGGACTCGGTTCCCGCGGCTGGAAGGTCGAAGAAAACGAAAGCGACTACGAATACAGCCTAAGCTTAATGGCCCACAACGTACAGGTTTCTCCGTTTACTTTCGGATATAAATACAACATTACGGATGCTCTGGCAGTCGACGCACATCTCGGCGCTTACGTAAGTTGCGACTATGTAGGTAAGATTAAAGAAAAAGAATCCTATCAGGGAGACAGTGAAGAAACAAGCGTCAACATGGGCGACTGGGAAGACTGGAAGCGGGTGGATGCAGGCATGAATATCGGTGTCGGTATATGGTACGACCGTTTCAACCTGGATTTCACTTATCAGCGCGGTTTTATCAAAACATGGGAGTGTAACACCAGCAATGTCCTGATTCGTCTGGGTGTAGCTTTCTAAGTGAAGTACAATCAAACCTCAATTACACATATATCCAGCGTTCACGTCTTTCTCTCTCAACAGGGAGAAGGGGTGAATGCTGTTTTTCTTAAAAACAACGGAGTATGATGACCAAACAACGATTCCTTGCAATTATCTATCTACTGATAGGGATAATACTGCCCGCCATAGCGCAGACGTTTACGGAACAGAAGAAAACTTATCCTGTCAGTGCCGACGGCAGCAAATACGTAGTCAGCGGGTTTACTTCTTTCAGCCCGGCAAGCGATGAGCATATCTACGCCAACGCGCTATTGTGGACGGTGGAGAACGTCTGTCCGAAGCTACGTGAAGGAATAACGGAAGCCAACGTACCGGCCAAAAGTTTCAGTTGCGACCTGGTACTCGCCTCGCAAGCAGATTCAAAGCAGAACAACACCTATTATTGCAAAGCCATTTTCCGGGTAGCGGAAGGCAAGCTGGTCTACTATCTCTCTGATGTCCTGATAGAATCGTCGGTACTTGTAATGAAGAAAGTCACCGCCATGGAGAAACTGCAACCGGAGAAGAAAGCGTCGCACAAGGAGATAATGGATGATTTCGTACAGGTGGAATCGCAAATGCTCAACCGGATGTTCGACTTCATCGCCACACATCAACTTTCACCGATCACCCATTGGAACGAGATCAGTATCGGTAAACCGGTGAAAGGTATGACCGAGGATGAATGCCGCCTGGCTTTCGGCAAACCGCAAACGGTTCTGGAATCAAACGGAGAAGTGCAGTGGATGTACTCCAGCTCCTTTTATGTTTTCTTCAAGAACGGACGTGTGGAAACAATTATCAAATAAGTTTAGAAACATATAGATAATCTATAAGAAAAAGAAGCATCAATTGAATATTCACTACGTACGCCTATATACAAAAAAGAATAGCTGCTTTATCACAAGACAGCTATTCTACATAATTAATGTAAGCTAAATCATCTTTCAAAGAATTTATGATCCGACTTACTCTAAACTCGCTTGCTTACATATATTCAAAACATGTTATTTATTCTAGTATCTTTCATGTCGCTGTATCTTTAGTATTAAGTCATTCTACATTCCAGCATATAACTTGTTTCATTGGTGTTCCATTACAATATCAACCGCATACCCGTAACTTTTTCCGGCAAACTGGCCTCCATTTTCCCATTTCTTATCAAAAATGCCATACATAAATCCGTCTACTTTATGATCTTTCCATGTTCCATCATCTTTAAACTCAAAGAATGGTAATCCTGCTTTTGTAAACTGCAAATCAGCAACATACGTGATATTTCCTCCCCAAGTTAATACATTAGCCGCTTTATCATACGCACAGAGATAAATGTAATTAGGAGAGATAAATCCCAAATACTGATTATCAAAGTTGATAACCAGCCGTCCGTCAGTCAATACAGCTTTAAAAGGTACACCATTATTGAGCGGAACATCTTTTGCTATCAAATCATACACTCCCTTCTCATCTGTTGCCGTAAAGGTACAACTACCCGTATAACGTTTTCCGTCATTACGGGTATGCATCATAGTATATGTACCGGACAATCCTCGCTGAACACAAGTCGCCGACCATTCATTTTTCCCACTCTGAACGGTCAACGTCCCTTCCCGATAATCCGTACCGTCCAACATAGGAGAAACCACCACATGAAGCTGATCGCCTTTCAATTCATAAGTCAGCCATTCGGCAGTAGATTGAATACTATATTCGCGCCGGGTATGCAAAGTGAAAACAGCTTCACCCCCTTGCATAAGAAAATCCTTTGTACCTTCTACATCACAAATAAAAGTATCGCCCAACTGGGTCACGGGAACTTGCAATATATCTTCCCCGGATTGTATGACCACCATTGTGGTACGACTGGATATAGAAAGATTAGCCTCAACAACCAAACTGACTTCCTGATCGGACACACTGGCTACCTTACACCAAGCGACATCCGAGGTGGCACTTACCTGTTTACCGCCTGACAGTTCAATAGTTCCTGTGCCACCATTCGCAGAAAACTTAACATCCGACCTTATCGCCTTTAATGCTACATCCGCCGTATCCTTATCATCACTACAACCAATAGCCGACAAGCATAGCACACAAAGTAATATAGAATATATTTTTCTCATAGTCATTCCTTTTTTTATTCATGTTTAACAAGAGTGATAAATGCAAAACGAGATTCGGCATAAGCCTTATATTCACCCGCCTTGCTCCACAGAATCATACCGCGAGTTACAAAATCAGCTTTCCTTCCGTCGTCTACAAACTCATATTCGTTGTCAGAACCTTCTTTCAGTTTGCCGTACATACCATTCACAAAATCAGTTCCTCCATACGTCAGGCTTCCGGGATTCACCATCCAAATGCTCAAATAAGCTTCACTACCGTCCGTCAACTTCTGATTCAGGAGCTCCATACGCCGTTCTGCCTTATTATAAATCATTGTCAGATCAATCGGCAACATACCTTTAATTGTATAACTTTTCATATCCTCTTTCTTCACTAACTCGATTTCCAGAGACAATACAGGAGTATTCTCACCACGTCGGTAATTCATCGTATACTTACCCAAATATTGCGCGTAAATGATATATTCCGGATCATAATCCACTTTCAACACAACATCCGGAGCATTTTCAGCTACCAGTGTTTCATTTGCAGCCGACCAAGTAAAGCGGTGCAGCTCTTTGCCACCAACTTCCACCGGAAGATAAAACTGTATTCCTGTCGCCGTCGGCATGAAAGAAGTAGACGTTTTCTGTCCGTCATATACCACATTAAATGTATGGGAATCCGTATAAAGCAGAGCCAGTTCTTTCCCATTCATCATGCCACTGAACCCCAATACCCCTTCCAAACGGTTCATTTCTTCATCCACTCGGATAGCAGCAGCCAGATAAGGTGTAGCATCTTCCGCCAGACGGGTCATACGAATTATATTTTTCGTTTTCTTCCCTCGAAGGACAATCTCATTCTCAGTATGCGAGCGCAAAAGAAATTCATAATCACCCTCATACCCTTTGCCCGTTCCTGCTCCTCCGGATATATCCGAATCAGAGAAATAATGGAACAAGCTATTATAAGTGTCAAAGTTAAGGGTCGGTCCGATATCCTTCTTAATAGAAAAAAGGCTCTCTTCCGTTTCCTCCGGTTTCCCAAAAGCGTCAGTAGAAATAGTCACTTTATCCCCTCCTTTAAACTTCATAATGTAGTTGAAACCACCATATATCTGCGAAGAATGCGGATAATACTCCATTAACCACCCGTGCTCGGAACTTACCAGCAAATCATGATATTCTTGAACGGCTTCTTCTACCCGCTGGGCAACAGGTTTATCGTATACATCATCTACATCCTGCACACACGAAAAGCAGACAGTGGCAAATGCCAGTAAAGTATAAATCAGTTTTTTCATATTCTCAGCGTTTGTTTTAATAAATATGATCCAAATCCAGTTCACTAATCTCATTAGTACGACGTGCAATCACTTTGCGAAGCAGATCAAGGTCCACTTGCCAGGAATCTTTCATATACTTCTTCACCATTGCCAGCTTTTGGTCAATGATCGGTTTACCTTTTTCTCCAGCCAGAGTCATAACATTTTCCCACTGTGCTTCCGGATAAGTCAGGAAACAGGCTGTCACTTCAGCAATATCCTCACTCGGTTTACTACCGGCATACGGTGTGACAAATCCCAAAGGAGCGACCTCTGCCAATTTACGGTTCTGCCAACCGGTAGGTGTATAATTACCTGCACTAATCTTATCATAATCTACCGGATAATTTTTTTTCTGATGCAGAATGTGGGCAAACTCATGATGCATCACCTTGAAGTAATATTCATTCATGCGGTCGACATTCGTCAAATCCAGCCAGTTACCCATATACAAAGTCACTTTCAGTCCGCCTTCGGCAGTTCCCAGTGTATACGTCCCCTTATCCCACGAAGCAGAACCTATAAGATGAATAACTTTCGGAGCACAAGCACGTGTAAAATCAAGACCTCCCACTTCATCATAGGCCTCCAGCCAGCAATGTTTCACTATCTTCGCCAATTTCACACTCAACCAAAAGTCCGTAGGTACAAGATTGTGCGTATAATCGGATTCAATATGTTCCATTCTGTATTTAAAGTCGATGTTATAGGGATTGACGTAGTTTTCGAGTAACCAGCGGTCAAACTCACTCTTTTCTTTCTCTGATGCATCAAAAATACTCTGGTCTTCCAAGTCATCGTCCTGGCAGGCGAAGAAGTTGCTGCTCACCAGAATACAAAGCAAATATATATACCAATTTTTCATAATCAATTCTTTATTATCTAACATTAAACTATCTTGGATTAGGCTGCATACCAGCCTCTACGACAGACGCCGGAATTTGAACAGCTTTACGGAGGTCGTGGGCTTTCAGCACAATAGGAGATTCGTTCTCTATATTATGGGAAATCTCAATACCGAAACGCTTAATATCCTGCCACCTTTCCCCTTCGTGCACCGTCTCAATACGACGGGCATGAATGACTGCTTTCAGCAAATTTGTCTGTAATCCTGCTTCCAGAGCAAACTTGGGATCAAGTGGTTTACCGTTAGTCGTAGGATCTACTGTCTCATAAAAAAGATTCAGTTCATCTTTGTCGGGTACTTTAGTAGCCGCCTTAATACGATACCAATACTGTAAATCGTTCACTGCCTTATCATATTGCTTAGAGAGCACATAAGCCTCAGCACGATTCAACAATGTCTTATCAGTGGTAAAAGCAAACGCAACCTGACGTCCATAATAACTACCTGTAATGGCATTGGCAATCTCTTTAAACTGGTCCATTTTAGGAACAAAAATAGACTGGTCACCATATCCCAAGACTGTTTCATATACTTTCAAACTACCATAAGGCCCCTTCGACCAGATAGTCTGTTTCTCACAAATCTCACGGCTATGACCGTAGCGATAAGCCGATTTATAGTTACTCCCCCACCATGACATCGTTTGCTGTAACATCAGATTAGCCGGTTCGTCGCTACTAATGTATGCCAGCGTATATTCCATAGAACTGGGAAATTGAGCATATCCTCCCATATTTCTCAACACAGATGACGGGTCCTCACCAATAGCCTCCGTAGCATAACGAATCGCCTTGTCGAACTTATTATAAAACAAATTGAATTGTGCGGCAAAAGCATAGGCTGCATTCTGATTGAAGTGATATAAGGGAATATCATAGGCCTCGGAACTAATCAGCGGTAATCCTTCTTCAATATCTTTATCAATCATGGCATACGTCTCTGCCAATGTACCACGCTCATATTGTACACCGACATTTGTTTCGGGAGCAGTGATATAGGGTATTCCCAGATTAGTATCTGCATCATCCCCATAAGCCATACAGAATATTTTGGCTAAAGCAAAATGCCCATAGGCACGACACATCAGCGCTTCCCCCTTATAAGGCTGCGCCTCCTCCGGATCTCCCAGTTCTTCAATCGCCTGCAATGCCTGGTTAGCAGCAGCAATCGCACTATAACATCCATTCCATAAATACCTTGGCGTATCTTGATTAATATCGGTCATTTCTTCCCAATAGTAACCCTGCATCAGTATATTGGAAGGAAAACCATATTTTTCTCCATTGTCCATACGGTTGTCCGACATAAATTCTTCCATTTGTATGGATGAAGCTGTAGAATAGGCAGACATCAGCAAATCTTTCACTTTTCTCACAGAGTTCAATTCCGTACGCTGATCGGGCATGGTATCCAGATAACTTTCACATGAAGTAATCATGCACGTCAATGCGAGTGCCAGCAATAATATTATTTTATTTCTTGTTTTCATACGCTTTCAACTATTTAAAATCCAACTTTCAATGTCAAAGTAAACTGCTTGGGCACAGGTGCCGACACACCACCGGAACGGAAGAATTCGGGGTCCTGCCCATTCAATTTCGAGTCTGCATAAAGCAGGGCAAGGTTCGTACCCTGTATTTTCAATCCGACACTACTGATAGGGGTAGACTTCAGCCATTCTTTCGGAAAATCATAAGAAAGAGAAACCTCTTTCAAGCGGACGAAAGCACCACTGGCAATGCGTGCAGTAGAATAGTTATACGAGTTGTAGGCAATACTCAGGTTCGCATATTGATTGCGTTCAAAAGAACTGGCCATTACAGGGATGTCCGTCACCTTTTCATCACCCGGCAACACCCAACGGTTCTTGAAATCTTTCGGAGTGGCATCCAAGTCACTATACGACGAACGGAACATCGGGTCCAAGCGGACTTTGTTACCACCGGAGTAAGTGACAAATACATTTAAGCGGAAATTCTTATAGGTAAAGATATTACCAATACTTCCTGTTATAGTCGGATCGGTAGGACCTTCATATTTAAGGAAATCCACATCTGTCGATTGTTGCAGGTTCAGACTGCCATAGTTTGCTTTCGTTACGGTTTTTCCGTTAAAACTGAATATCGGAAAGCCATCCGAATCCAATCCTTCGAACGGAATAGAAAACAAACCGCGCACCGGATAACCTTCACGGGCAAACCCAACGCCGGAGATCAAGTCGAATACACGCGAACGTGACTTGAAATCGGTTACTTCCGTCTTATTATATCCGAATATGAAATCGGTAGACCATTGGAAGTTACGGCTTTCGATATTGCGGGTAGAGAGAGTAAATTCAAAGCCATGGGACTTCATAGAAGCTACGTTTGCCATACGTTCTACCGATCCACCGACACCTTGAGTTGTAATTGCACCGATCAAATCATAATTATCACGTTTGTACCACGCAGCTTCAAGATTGATACGGTTGTCAAGAAATCCCATATCCAAACCGATATTCATCTCATGCTTCTTTTCGTAGGTCAAATCACTGTTTTCAAGATCTACAATCTGTAATCCCGATTCAGAAACACCTGCCGACGGACGCCAAGGGGTATAGCTGTTAATAATAATCTTGGAGTTTGACACATTACTCGGACCTACATCAGCCGTCAAACTATACGAGGCTTTCAATGTAAAATGAGATAAAGCAGGTTCTAGTTTCTTGAAAAACTCCTCTTCATGCATATTCCATGCACCGGCAATATTCCAAGTAGGCAACCAGCGGGCAGAGCGTGACTTTCCCAAACGGTTGGAGCCTTCATAACGACCTGTGCCTGTAATGATATACCGTCCCTTATATGAGTAAGTGGCAGTTCCGAAGAAAGCTACGTTACGTTTCTTGGTATTAGTAAGGTCATAATAGTTTGTATTACCCTCGCGCAGTTTCTTGAAAGCAAGGTAATCAAAGAAAGGAATTTCACCGTTTTCATACTGCATCCCCCAGCCGTCAAAGCTATTTGCCGTACGATTTTGAGCATTCGATTCCATACCTGCATAAACGTTGACAATATGCGTATCATTAAACACATCATTATATGAAGCAGCAGCACGGAAGTCATAGCTCAGCATCTTATATTGCGCTGTATTATAAAAACCTCCCTTAGGCAAGATAGACACCGGAAGTGCATAAGGATCATCCGGACCTTTATACAGCCATGAGTTACGGTTGATAATCGTGCCATCTCCCATAGCCCGGTATGCCAATGCCTGGTTTGAGTTTTCGCGTATTTTGTGCTCTTGTGATGTGGCGGAATACTTCAAGGCGCCTAAAGCGCTCAGTTCCAGTTTGCGGAAAAGTTTCCATTTCAATTCCGCCTGAAACTTCAAATCGATAACGTCCAAAGAGATATTGTTGGCATTCAGTTCGTTGAAAATATTAAAATCAGAATAGTTACGCATATAATACTCGTTCGGATCAAGGGTTCTGGAAGTGTTCAGAGCATAACTATAAGGATTGATATCAAATCCACGGCTCACTGTGCCGGAAGCTGCATCAGAACTCTGTCCCAATGTTCCCGGAGCTTTCTGCTGACGATAAGAAGCATTGGCAATCACGTTGAGCGACAAGTCTTTGACTATCTTATAACTATTATTCAAATTAGCCGTGTATCGTTGCACCTTATTTTGCAACATCCAGCCGGGATCGACCATGGCACTTACTGAGACATAAGAAGTGGATTTCTCCGTACCGGTAGCATAACTGACGGAGTGATTCATCATAATGGCATTACTGAAAAGCAAGTCGAACCAATCGGTATTTCTATATTCGGCTTCGCGCAGATAAGCATTCTGAGCTTCAGGAGTTTGAGCAAGACCATACATTCCGTTGGTTTTGTCATACCAGTTATTCAACTGATACATTTTCCCATACACACCACTATTGGAAGCACGATACACGCTGGCAAAGTTCAAATCACCTTTATCACGCATTTCTTTATAAATTCCCATTTGGTCTTGAGAATTCATCAGGTTAAAGTTACGGTAAGACGGCTTCATCCGCATAGTAAACTCACCCGTGTAACTCAACCTACTTGTACCCGCCTTACCCTGCTTAGTAGTAACAACAATCACACCCGACATTGCACGCGCTCCGTAAATAGAAGTTGCCGAACCGTCTTTCAATATTTGAAAACTCTCAATGTCATCTGCATTCAACCCCGCAATAGCCGAACTAATCAAAGTAACCGCATCTCCCGAAGATAATTGATCGGCACTGACTTCTACGACATCGTCCATAATAACGCCATCTACTACCCACAATGGTTTGGAATTACCATAAATTGACGTGGCACCACGAACCCTGATTTTAGGAGCTGTACCAAAGGTACCGGATACGTTTTGAACAGATACGCCGGCAGACCGGCCTTCCAGTCCACGGCTAATATCAGGCAGACCATCCAGCTTTACACTTGCCGCTGTCAAACGATCGGCCGCACCAGTAAAAAGACGCTTGTCTACTTTTGTCATACCTGTAACCACGACTTCGTCCAGTACTTCGGCATCCGGCTGCATAACGATTTTCATCGTCCCCGGTTTAATGGATACTTCTTGCGCTTTCATCCCGATGTAGCTGATTTTCAAAGTTCTAGCAGAACTTAATATTGTAACATCTGTATTTTACAATTTCGGGAATAATTGTCAATAAAATCACTTAAAACATAACTGTCAAAATGTTATTTTGCTTCCTTCTGTTTGCAAATATTTTGGTATAAGTACAGGATACAGAATAAAAATGCAAGGAATTAAAAATACTTCTCCATATCGAACGCTTACGAGAATATATATGTTACTCATAATTGTAATCATATTGCATAATAACAGCAATATGTCTATTTTATTATCATTAAGTAATACGCCACCTTTAACTGGTTATTTTTATATTTGAGGAAAGGTATTTCAGAAATTATGTAGATGTTTTTCATCACGATTTACTCTCATCACAAATTGTCCGGTCTTAAATTCCCTAAAATAATAAGTGCAAATTTTCGATATAATTAAACTTGTTCTTTTAGAAGATATTCCGGTTTTATGGGTACTTAGAATAATCATATACCTTATTAATAATAACAAAATGTTAATAAGCACATAATATACGTGGATTCATGAGAATTGAATTCGCTAGAGTTCTTTCAAATTAACTTGCAAACAAATTGATATATTTTTCATTGTTTTGTTTTGTTTTTAATAAAATGTGCTTATTTTTGCAAAAAGCATACAAGCAAATAGACAACTATTATATTAACCAAATATCTAGTGAGCGTATGAAAAAAAGATTTGTGTTGTTATTGGCCTGCTTATTAGCAGGAATCGGTCTGGCGATTGCCCAAACACCTAAAACAATCACAGGGGTTGTCATTTCAGAAGAAGACAATCAGCCTGTTGTAGGGGCATCCGTACTAGTAAAGGGCACAGCTATCGGAACTACTACCAATGTAGACGGAAAGTTCACGATCAGCAATGTACCAAGTTCTGCTAGAACTAAATCAATCGGTTATCCCCTTTCATAACAAATATACACTAAACGTTCCTCTCCGGATTCCTTCTTACGCGGCAGATTATTTCTACTAAAAAAAACAATGGGAATTCCCATATAGTTACAGGAATCCCCACTTTTCAGCTATTTTCAGTTCTTAAACTTGCTACTAATATGCTACCGTCAGCGGAGCACGTAATTTCTGAGCATATTCGGCCACGTATTTATTCCAAACATCCACAGTTTTGATAGCCCCCTTATTCCAGGCAGAACCCCAGTAATAAGTATATTCAGAACCCGGTTCGTATTCGCTGATAGCCAACACATGACCGTCGGCTCCGCCACGCTCCTTCTTTTCCTTTTCAGAAAGAAGCACCACTTTAGCCTCCTTCACCTGTGCAGGGAAAGCAGCACCGATGAATATCTTGCCGTTTCCTCCCTTGCGGTCGGTGGTAGGATCTACATAAGTAATATAGCCATTCGCCGCATCGGCTGCAACAACGCCGTCCGGCTCACGGAGAACGATTCCGGTGGTTACAGGCATTGCCTCTTTCAGGTTTGTATAAGAGATTACGGCTTTATTGAGGTACGAACCCGCATCCAGAGTAATCACACGCGTCTCTATCACATTAGAATCACCGCGGACTACCAACGGATTAAATTCCAGTTTCACCGTGAAACGCAACGGACCATTATCAAGGATTTCCTGCGTGCGATAACAGTATGGATAGATGATCGTGTCGCCCTGCATCAAAGCAGCCGTACCGCAACCCAGCGTAGGACCTACGGCATAACAGTCCATTCCATAACCGTGATCGATATGATAGGAAATGGCTCTTTGCAGTTCAGAAGCCGCTTTAGGATCTGTTTTTCTCAGTTCAGCTATCTTGGCACGCTTTTCCTTATTGAGTTCTTCAGCGTACATACCTTCAAGAACTGGCTGTGTGGTATTGTACTTCGTAAAAAGGTCATAGCCAAAGCCACGTTCACCTCTTGCCTGCAATGCAGGACCATAAGCACGGTAACCGCCCAGGTCATTCTCCCACGCAACGTCGTCCAGACGTTCGGAATAATATTTGCCGCAGGCAATTACGTTGAAAGGTTCCGGAGTGCCCGGTTGGATAGTATAAGTGGCTGTACCATTCGCTTTCACCGTAACCGGGAAAACAACCTTCTCATCATACGTCACCTGATACGGAACTTGCTGTCCGTCTATGTCAAGCACCACAATTTGCGCTGTATCGGCCAGCTTCAACTTGGCAACGACATCGCTCATCGGCACTTCAATCATCTCTCCCGCACGCTCTAAACCCAGCGGATTGGTCACGGTCACTGTCATAACCTGCTTGCTTTCGACGCAGGAAGCAAAGCCGATAAAAGCAACGGCAAACAGAATAAATATCTTTTTCATGATTGATTCTTATTAAATAAAAAATAAGGTGACAGATGAAAAGAGTATGCTCTTTTGCCATTCTATCACCTTACCGGATATAATTTATCTTACATTATTTCGGTTGTTTTCCGATGTAAGCAAGGATACCACCGTCTACGTAAAGAACATGTCCGTTGACAGCGTTAGAAGCTTCTGATGCAAGGAATACAGCAGGACCGGTCAATTCTTCCGGATCCAGCCAACGGCCGGCCGGTGTCTTGGCGCAGATGAATGAATCGAACGGGTGGCGGCTTCCATCTGCCTGCGGCTCACGAAGAGGAGCAGTTTGCGGAGTAGCGATGTAACCCGGGCCGATGCCATTACACTGGATGTTGTATTCGCCATATTCAGAGCAGATATTGCGAGTCAGCATCTTCAGACCACCCTTAGCGGCAGCATAAGCAGAAACAGTTTCACGACCCAGCTCAGACATCATAGAACAGATGTTGATAATCTTACCGGCACGCTTTTCCATCATAGCAGGCAAAACAGCCTTGGAAACGATAAACGGAGCATTCAAGTCGATGTCGATTACTTTACGGAAATCAGCAGCTTCCATTTCGTGCATAGGAACACGGCGGATAATACCTGCGTTATTTACAAGGATGTCAATTGTACCTACTTCTTTTGCGATAGTAGCAACCATAGCCTGAACAGCCGGTTCGTCTGTTACGTCGCATACATAACCATGAGCCTTAATTCCCTTTGCAGCGTATGCAGCCATACCTTTGTCTACCAACTCCTGATTGATGTCGTTAAAACAAACAGTAGCACCTTGTTCTGCAAAAGCAGATGCGATAGCAAAACCGATACCGTAAGAAGCACCTGTAACGAGAGCTACTTTACCTTTCAAAGAAAAATTCAAATACTGATTCATAATTTTTTTGTTGTTAAATTAAGGAAACTATTGTAGTTGTTTATTATTTCAAGTCTGTAATCAATGAGAAGTCCTGATCGCCGTAATCAAGGTTCTCTCCGCCCATACCCCAGATGAAAGTATAATTGTGGGTAGCCGCAGCCGAATGGATAGACCATTCGGGAGAGAGCACCGCCTGATCGCCTTTCATCCAGATGTGGCGTGTCTCGCCTACTTCACCCATGAAATGACAGATAGCGTGTTCTTCGGGAATTTCGAAATAGAAATAAGCCTCCATACGACGGCTGTGCACGTGGGCCGGCATCGTGTTCCATACGCTGCCCGGAGCAAGCTCGGTCATACCCATTTGGAGCTGGCAGGTAGGCAATACCTGGTTCACCAACATCTTATTGATATTACGATGGTTGGAGCCTTCCAAAGAGCCCATTTCAGCCACTACCGCATCGGCTTTCGTCACTTTGCGGTCGGGATAGTTGCGATGTGCAGTCAGTGAATTGAAATAGAATTTAGCGGGATGACCGAACCCAGATAAAGAGCCTCTTTATAATCAAGTTCGAATACAGCGTCGCCTGCCTTCACGATACCGGGGCCGCCTACGTTGTAAATACCCATTTCACGACGGGTCAGGAAGAACGGAGCTTTCAGCGGATCGATTGCTTCAAGCGTCAGTACCTCCCCTACCGGAAACGCACCGCCTACCACCATACGGTCGTACATGGAATATACCATATTCACTTCATTGGGGACAAATATCTTTTCGATTAAGAAATCTCTGCGGATTCTTGTAGTATCATAGTTTTTTGCATCTTCGGGATGCGCAGCATAGCGAATTTCATAGTTCGTTTTCATACCTTATTTATTTATAGTTATTGAATAAGCTCTCTTTCTCAAATGTACATCGTTTACGTACACGATGCAAAAATAGTAAAAGAAAACGGGTTAACATTACAATTTTGTTCCAATTATCCATCAAAAATGTCCAGATTTGACGCAATGTACATCTTTTTAACGAACTATAATACGATTTGAGGTAGTTTTTTACCTAACGGGAAAAACAGAGTTACTCCTACTCTCATAAAAACATCCTCTTTTAACAATAAATACTCCCGGCTATTGACTTTCGCCTTTTTATTTTGTATCTTTGAGAAACAGTAAAAAAAGAAATAGCACATGAAACGTACAGAAATAAAGACATAATCAGTCCACCACAGCATATATTTCCATATATGCACAAACTTCTAATGGGAGAAAGTCAGTCATGATTTTCTCCCATTTTGTTTAAATACTTCGATTCTTATCGCCAAAGAAGCCGAAAAACGTTTTTAATAAACTTGGATACCGTTTATAATAAACTCTCCAATTAGTTATTAAAAACGCTCTCTCCATTTATTATAATGTTGTAAAGATATTATTGCAGCAGAAAGTCACCTTATCCATAGACAAACAGGACAATAGCAGATAATAGTTAATATTCTATACAAGAAATAGCAGTACACCAAACAGATAACAGCAGAGTCGACCTGCATAAAAGAAAAACCCCGAAAGATTACTCTTTCGGGGCTTCTCTGTTGGACTACCAAGATTCGAACTTGGACAAACAGAACCAAAACCTGTTGTGCTACCATTACACCATAGTCCAAACTTATGTGCTTTCTGTTAAAAAGCGGTGCAAAGATAGAGGTTTGCAAGCAAACCTCCAAATATTTCGTTCACTTTTTTACTTTGCCACCTCACAAATCGCGTATTATTACTTCGCAATCAGCAAATAATAGTTCTTTTTACCACGCTGAACAAGCAGATATTTCTCGTCGAGCAGGTCAGCAGCTGTAATTACCTGGTCAAATGCCGCTAATTTCTCTTTATTCAGCGAAACGCCTCCGCCTTGAACCAACTTACGCATTTCTCCTTTTGAAGCAAATACAGCCGCATTATCAACGAATAGATCAACCGCCTTCACACCTCCCGTCAACGCGTCACGAGAAATCTCGAATTGAGGCACACCTTCGAATACAGCCAGCAAAGTATCTTCGTCCAACTTGCGCAAAGTTTCGGAAGTAGCATTGCCGAACAGGATATTCGATGCATCTACCGCTGCATTATAATCATCTTCAGAGTGAACCATTACAGTCACTTCCTTAGCCAGACGTTTCTGAAGAATACGCAAATGCGGAGCAGCCTGATGTTCTGCAATTAATGCCTCGATTTCTTCTTTTTCGATCGAAGTGAAGATCTTGATATAACGTTCGGCGTCGGAGTCACTTACGTTCAGCCAGAACTGGTAGAATTTGTAGGGAGAAGTATAACGGGGATCCAGCCAGATATTTCCGGATTCGGTTTTACCGAACTTACCACCGTCGGCTTTTGTAATCAACGGACAAGTCAGCGCAAACACCTCACCTCCGTTGGTACGGCGAATCAATTCCGCACCGGTAGTAATATTTCCCCATTGATCGGAACCGCCCATTTGGAGCTTACAACCTTTTGTCTCATACAAATGAAGAAAATCGTAGCCTTGAAGCAGCTGATAAGTGAACTCGGTAAATGAAAGTCCGTCACGTGCTTCGCCATTCAGACGACGCTTTACTGAGTCTTTAGCCATCATATAGTTCACAGTGATGTGTTTACCTACTTCGCGAACAAAATCCAGGAAGGTAAAGTCTTTCATCCAATCATAGTTGTTCACCAACTCAGCACGATTAGGTACATCCGACTCGAAGTCGAGGAACTTGGCCAGTTGATTCTTAATGCATGCCTGATTGTGACGCAGTGTTTCTTCATCCAGCAGGTTACGTTCTGCCGATTTGCCTGAAGGGTCACCAATCATGCCCGTAGCGCCACCGATCAAAGCTAACGGCTTGTGACCGCAGCGTTGGAAATGACGAAGAATCATCACTCCACAAAGGTGACCAATGTGTAGCGAATCGGCAGTCGGGTCGATACCCAAATAGGCAGTCACCTTCCCGGCATGATGTCCTGCAACATGCCACGCCATCTCAATTCTTCTACAAAATTCATCGTATTACTCTTTTATTATTAGTTTTTTATTGTATTTCAATCCCGTGAGGGGCAAAAGTACGACTCTTTCTCGGAAGATACAACTCTTACGCCCTAAAAAAGATGTCTTGAATATTTTTACGGACAATAGCCTGCAACGTTTCTACCTCCACACCACGTACTTTCGCCGCATCACGCAACACATCTTCAATATCTACCGGACTGTCATCCGTTTCCAAAAACAAGCGGCTATCAGGCACTACATTCATCGCCTCACTGGAGTAATGCATTCCGAAAGAAAGATAGAATCCTTTCTGTAACAATTGTTTTGCCTGCTCAGGCTTTCCACGGAATCCATGCCATATCCACGGCTGTTTCGGTGCACGTTCCTTTCTCAAGGCAAGCAGTTCGCCCATAGCCTTCACACAGTGAATAATCAACGGCAATTCATACTTTTCCGACAATTCCACCTGTTCTTTAAACACAGCTACTTGAAGCTGCATCGGAGCAGCAGCCAGCTTATCCAGTCCGGCCTCACCCACAGCCACCAACTGTTTTTCTGCAAGTTGCTCCCGAAGACATTCCAATCGACGCTCCGTATCAAACTCCGTCAAATCCCAAGGGTGAATACCGGCAGAATAGAAATATCCTTCGCACAAAGCATTTGTCGCCAACTTACGGTTAATAATCGCCTTCCCGGCAGAAACCGGTTCTGCTTTATGGGTATGAATATCCAGAATATTATTTGTATTCCTTTCCATTTTCCACATTTTGGAGTTTAAGGTACAGGATCATAGCCGGAACCACCCCAAGGGTGACACCGTAAGATACGCCTCACAGCCAGATAAAAACCCTTAATAGGACCATGTTTCTTTATCGCTTCGACCGCGTATGCCGAGCAAGTCGGCGTGAACCGGCAGGAGGGAGGAGTAAGTGGGGATATGCAAATCCGATAAAAATAGATAGGAAGCAGGAGCAGGAATGAGAACACCCTCCTCAAAAATCCTTTGACGGACATCCGGATGCCAGACATCCGGGAGCTATGGGCTTTCATAAGGATAGTTTTTCGGAGATACGCGAAAGCGCTATTTTCATTTTTTCTTCCAGCTCGGCAGTAGCAGTAAGCTCGTCCGACAGATAGATAAAGGCAATAGCCAAACGCTTTTCCCGGCGTTGCAACTCGTCTACCAACAGATATTTATTCTTCCGGTAGGCTTCGCGTATCTGCCGTTTCACCCGGTTGCGCTTCACCGCCCTCTTGAAGCGGCGTTTCGATACACTGATCAATATGGAAGCCGGAGCCTCGCCTTGTTCGACAGGCATATATACAACGCGTATCGGAAAGATGGAAAACGACTTCGAAACACCGCCTTCAAACATCTTTCCGATCAGAATTTTACTATTCAGCCTTTCGGCTTTGCACAAAGTATATATACCCACTCTGTTTATTTATTGTTTTCCTTGATAAACATGTCAAGTGCGGCAGTCATAGACGGAGCTTGCACCGTAGGGGCTTCGAGATCCAGACGGAGTCCTGCATCGCGTACAGCCTGTGCGGTAGTAGAACCGAACGTACCGATCTTGATTTCTTTCTGGTCAAAATCAGGGAAGTTCTTCTTCAAAGAAGTTACTCCGGCAGGGCTGAAGAACACCAACATGTCATAATCGAATTCTTCGTCGGGTGTAAAGTCATTGCTTACCGTGCGATACATCACAGCTTCGGTATGCTGTATGCCGTTCTTGTCAAGCAGTGTTTTTACGTCGTCATTATGTACGTCCGACATTGGGACAAGGTATTTCTCTGTTTTATGCTTTACGATAGAAGGCACGAGGTCCTCAATCTTTCCCGTTGCACCAAAGAAGATTTTACGCTTACGGTACTGCACATATTTTTGAATATACAATGCAACTGCTTCCGTCACACAGAAATACTTCATAGTTTCCGGAATTGCAACACGCAATTCAGTACACAAATTAAAGAAATGGTCGATAGCATGACGAGAAGTGAATATAACGGCAGTGTGGTCGAGAATCGAAATTTTCTGTTGCCGAAATTCTTTCGCCGAAAGACTTTCAACCTTGATAAACGGAGATTTCTCTGACGCAGGCTTAGGCTGCGACACTAGTACTTTTTTAATTTTCAACGTCCTAAAATTTTATTAGCAATATATTGTTAATTTGAATCATACCTTGATAGAGTAGCAGACAAGGTAGTATTTCAAGAGCGCAAAAGTACAAAATTAATAGGAAAAGTGCGCCAAATTGATGAAAAAAAAGCTTTATCCACTTATAAAACATCAATATTTTAGCAAAAATTAGAATTATGGTTCCAATTATGAGCAAATTGGTGAGACTCAGGTCGAAATAAACTAAAAAGAGTACGAACGGAAAAAGGGCAAATCCTGCATAATATATGAGCGTAGAATAAGATTCCAGCCATATATTTGTCCTGTTTTTATCAAAGAATGTCCAACCTATAAACATATAAAGCAACCATTTCAGTAAGAAGTAAGCAAGACAGGAGCCCACATAAATCCCCAAAAGCAGAAGAGGGGATACGGAGTTCATCAAAGCAGGGGATGTATCATGAAAATAGTTGAAGAAAGTAATCCCCGACAATACGCACGTCTGCACTACAAGCACAAGAAGATAACGCATGTCAGCCGCTGTAGAACTATCAAAAATACTTGTCCGTTCACGATGCAGCACAAAGTCTTTTACTTGCTGGGAAAGAAATTTCTTTCCGCGTGCCAAAGCTATGGAAGAAAGGAAGAAACAAGCCAGCAAGGTTAGCGCTATGGCATCATCTGTACGGGGAGAATAGGGGATAGGAGTTCCCTCGAAGCCGGAAATGACTTCCTGCGCAGAATGGATCTGTGCCAATTGCAAGCTATCACTATCCGCCTTTATTGTCGATTGCGGTGAACCACCGAGCTGCCCTTGTTGGAAAAGCGACAGAGTATCCGTAGTGCGCTGGAAGCTGAGAGTGTCAATCGTCATATAGCTGCAAATTTACGAATGGAGATATCCCATACAGGCGTTGAATAAAGCAGTTCCACAGCTTCCTCCGGCGTTTGCGCCACTTTCCATATATCACCGTGCTGGCGGCGCATAAAGTTTTCGTCGATTGCTTTTTCAAGCATTTCGAGTAACGGATCAAAGAACCCGTTTACATTCAGAATCACAATCGGATTGAGATAGAGTCCCAGTTGTTTCCAGGTGATAATTTCAAGCAATTCTTCCAACGTTCCGCAGCCACCCGGCAAAGCTATCACCGCATCACTCAAATCTGCCATTTTCTGTTTGCGTTCGTGCATGGATTCCACTTCAACCAGCTCCGTCAAGCCTGTATGGTGCCAGTTCTGCTCTACCATAAAATGAGGAATAACACCAGTCACCTCACCACCATTCGCCAACACCGCATCGGCCACAGAACGCATCAGGCCAATACTGCCGGCACCATTAATCAAACGGATATGATGATCGGCAAGCAGTCGCCCGAGAGTCTCGGCTGCGGTAAAGTAAACAGGATCTATTTTAGTGCTGGAAGCGCTATATACGCATACGGAATTTATCTGGTTCATCAGTTTCTCCATGATTTTATTATATCATGGGCACAAAATTACGAAAAAATTTGGTATTTGTCCACTACCTCCGGAAGCAATCTTGGGCTTCTTACTCGGAAGCCCAAGAGCCTTTCTCACAGAGAATACATCTATTATCAGGTATTTCACCT